>JANMSC010000324.1:0-19734 GCA_031388885.1 Gemmatimonadales bacterium
CCGGCACGGTACGGTTTGATGGTGTCGATCTCTCTGCGTTAAAGCCCGCCGACCTGCGAACCCTGCGACGCCGGATGCAGATCGTCTTCCAGGATCCATACGCATCGCTCAACCCCCGCCGCACGGTGGGGGCATCAGTTGCCGAAGGACTTGAGATTCACCGGATCGTGCCCGCCGCCAACATCGCGGCGCGCGTGAGCGCCTTGCTCGAGGAAGTCGGGCTCGACCAAACGTACGCGTCACGCTATCCGCACGAGTTCTCGGGCGGCCAGCGGCAACGGATCGGGATCGCTCGAGCACTCGCTGTCGAGCCACGGTTCGTGGTGTGCGACGAGCCGGTGTCGGCACTCGACGTGTCGGTGCAGGCACAGGTGATCAACCTGTTGCTCGACCTTCGCGAACGGCATGGTCTTGCCTACCTGTTCATCGCACACGACCTCGCCGTGGTGCGTCAGATCGCGCATCGGGTCGCGGTGATGTACCTCGGCACGATCGTCGAGGTTGGTCCGGCCCGAACGGTGATCAGTGCGCCGCGGCATCCCTATACTCAGGCGCTGGTGTCGGCGGTGCCCGACCCCGATCCTTCGTCGGGCCGGTCCCGCATTGTGCTCGCCGGCGATCCACCATCGCCCGCGGCGCCGCCGCCTGGGTGCCCATTCGAGCCACGCTGCTTTCATCCGCGCAAGGACGCGCGCTGCTGTTCCGAGCGCCCGGTGTTGCGACCAGTCGCCGGTCAGGACGTCGCGTGCCACTACGCCGAAACCATCGGGGCGACTATCGCATGAGCCCGTCACTCAGCATCTATATCAGCGTGGACCTTGAGGGCGTTGCCGGGATTGTGCACGAAGACCAGACCGATCCGTTCGATACACGGTCGGCGGCAGAGTATCGCCGAGCGTGCCAGCTGATGACGGCGGAAGCCAACGCAGCGATTCGCGGTGCGCTTGCCGGCGGGGCCACACGGATCGTGGTGAACGACTCGCACTGGCACATGCGCAACATCATCGCCGAGGAGTTGCATCCGGCGGCGGAATTGATGAGCGGATCGCCCAAGCCCTGGTCGATGGTTCATGGCATCGACGACGGATTCGACGGTCTCTTCCTGATCGGCTACCACGCTCGCGCGGGAACCGCAGCGGGTGGGATCGACCACACCTACACCGACGCGATCTACAGCGTGCGGCTGAATGGAATCACCGTCGGAGAAGTCGGACTCAATGCGGCGCTCGCAGCCGAACACGACGTGCCGGTCACGTTGGTCACCGGCGATCATGCCGTGTGCCGGGAGGCGTCAGCGCTCCTCGGCGATCAGGTCGTCACGGTGAGCGTGAAGGAGAGTCTCGGCCGCCAGGCCGCGCGATCGGTCCACCCATCGGTGGCGAGTGCGCGGATCGAGGAAGGCGCGCGTGTGGCAGCCACGCGGCGGGCGCCGCCGTGGAGGCCCATCGCCCCGGTCACCATTGATGTGGACTTTGTCAAAACGCACCACGCCGACATGGCGGAACTCGTGCCGGGTTCGGTCCGGACCAATGACCGATCAGTGGCGTTCACGCATGCGCAATATCGAGAAGTGTTCCGGGCATGGCGGGCGATGTACAACCTTGCCAGCGTGCCGTGAACGAGAAGAGAGAAGGGAGAAGGGAGAAGGGAGCAGTGCTGTCATCCCGAGCGGAGCGGGCGTAGCCCGCGCAGTCGAGGGAGCTCAATTTCTAATGCGGCAGCCGCTCGACTGGTGCGAGTTGTACGCGCGGCATCCTTCTACCGCGAACGAGTTGCACCGAACCACCGTCGGGTCCGGGTTCCTCGCGTTTGAGCACCGTACGATCATCACCAGCGACCCAGAAGCGGCGCGTCACTCCGTCGAGTTCGGTCGTGACGAGCCAGGTTGCCTTGAACGTTGCGCCAGCGCGCGTTGGCGCCACCATGGCCTCGCCTCGCGCGACGGTGAAGCGCATCCAGTGCATTTCACCAGCGTGCTTGTCGAGCACCATCGGTAGCGATCCTACGTAGCCCTCGCTGAGCGGCATCGCGGCAATCACGAACTCGATCCCGGCAAGACCGTACGGTTCTGCAGGTAGCAGAAAGCGCTGACGACCCGATTGCCCATCGATCGTGCGGCGTTCAACCTGTACTGCGCGCCGATTGATCCGCATCCGCACCTCGCCATCAGGGGTACGGCGCCATGACGCCAGCGTGCGCAGCGACCAGCGATCAAGCCAGATGCTATCGAGAACGTCCGCGCCGTCGATGCCCGGCATCGAACGGGTCACGACCCAGGCGCCATCGAGCCCCCAGGGCACGGTGTCGATCCGCACGGTCCCCTCGGCGAGCACCGTCGAATCACCATTGACACGAAGCATTCGCTCCACGGCACTGCCGGGCAGGAGGAGCGCACCATCAGGTCGTGGCGCAAAGCCGTAGTAGCCATAGTTGGGAAGTTCGAGCCCGACCGCCGAGCAGGCAGTGGACACGATCACGAGGCAACAGAGCACCAGGCTGGCTGAGCACGGCCGCCGTTGACGAGTCATGGGATGTCGTGGCTGCGGTGAACTGTCGCGGGTGGTCGGCGGGGGCGAGAGTGAAACCCCGGTTCGCACCGAATGGTCACAACCCGGTCGAGCGCCTATCGGCGCCGCCCGGAATCTACGCATTAACGAGCTTCGGCGTCGCGCGTCGTCCTTGCATGCGATCATTTCATGAAGCCCGCGCCTTGGCGCTCGTCCTGCTCGTGGCGACTCCGCTCGCCGCGCAGTCGCCCCGCACCGTGACCGATTCGGCCCGGCACGCACTCAACCGACTCGGATACGGCGCGACCCCCGGCCAGGTTGACGCGGTGGAGCGGGCAGGCGTTGCGGTCTGGATCGAACGCCAACTTGCCGCGCCCCTCTCCGACCCTGCCCTCCGGGAGCGCGAGCAGGCCTTCACTGTCCTGAAGGCCTCCACTCGCGAACTCGTCGCCATGCACACCGACCAAGTGCGACGAGCGGTGCGGGCGCAGGCATCGGGCGGCGACTCCGCCATGCGGCGTCAGGCGATGGCGGACCAGCAAGGGTCAGGCTCAGGCCGCCGCACGTTGCGCGAGCTCAACACCGAACTCGCAGCCATCACGATCGTGCGGGCGGTGCATTCCGATCACCAGCTCGGCGAGGTCATGGCCGATTTCTGGCTCAATCATTTCAACGTGTTCGTCAACAAGGGGTTCGATCGCGCGTACTTTCGCGATCACGTCGAGCGGGTGGTGCGCGCCCATGCGCTGGGGTCATTCGGCGATCTCCTGCTTGCGACCGCGAAGAGCCCGGCGATGCTGTTCTACCTCGACAACGTGCAGAGCGTCGCAGACGGAGCCAACCTGATGCCCGAACGGATCCGCGGCGCGACGCCCGACCAGCGAGCTCGCGGAGCGGGTGCCGGCATGCCGGGCAGACCCGGCATCGGGCGGATGGCGCCACCGGACGGTGTGCGGGATGGCCGCGCGTCGGCCGGTCGGCGTGGTGGTGACCCCGCGATGGCGGCGCGGGTACGCGAACGGATGCCCCGCGGACTCAACGAGAATTACGCCCGCGAGTTGCTGGAGCTGCACACGCTCGGCGTCGACGGCGGGTACACTCAACAGGACGTCGTGGCGGTCGCCCGCATCCTGACTGGGTGGACCATCGACCGTCGCAACGCTGCGCAAGGATTCACGTTTAACGCCAGGGCACACGACTCCGGTGCCAAAGATGCACTCGGCGTGCACTTCGATGCGGGCGACGACGTCCGCGAAGGCGAGCGCCTGATTGCACTCCTCGCCAATCATCCCGCCACAATGCATCACGTGTCGGCGAAGCTCTGCGCGCGGTTCGTCGCCGATGCCGCCCCCGACGGCTGTGTCGACGACGCGGTGCGCGCCTGGAAGAAGGGCAACGGCAATATTCGCGAGATACTCCGCGCGATCATCGCTTCGCCGGACTTCTGGGCGCCGGCAAACGACGCCAGCAAGGTCAAGACACCCCTCGAGTTTGTCGTGAGTGCCGTGCGCGCCGTCGGTGGCGCCACTGATGACTCACCGCGCCTTGCCCAGCAGGTCGGGCGGCTCGGCCAGCCGCTCTTCCAGCAGTCGGCCCCGACCGGCTACCCGGAATCGCAGCAGGAATGGGTCAACAGCGGCGCGCTCCTCGCACGGATGAACTTCGCGGTTGCACTGGCGGCAGGACGGATCGACGGCGTCACCGTCACTCTCGACCGGGTTGTCGCCCTGACGAACGATCACGCAGCGCTGGTGGCGGCGATCGACCGGGTTGTTCTGCACGGGACGATGGGACCGCGGACCCGCGACGCCATCCTGCGTGAGTTGGCCGACGTGCAGGCCCCCGCTGAGGCGCGAGCCCTCGCCGTGGGACTGGCGATCGGTGGTCCCGAGTTTCAGCGGCAGTAACTGGGCGGCTCGTGCGGCACCGATCGGCGCGTTCCCCATGCACGGAGTCTGGTTCATGATCTCTCGACGCGCATTCATGAAGGCAGGATCGCTTGCGCTTTTCTCGCTCGGTGCCGACCCGGTGTTCCTCGACCGGGCTGCATACGCGTTGCGCCGACCACACGGTGCCATACGCGGCAAGACACTGGTCTGCCTGTTCCAGCGTGGCGCGGTCGATGGTCTGTCGATGGTGGTTCCGGCGGGCGACCCATGGTACTGGCGGGAACGTCAGCGCATCGCGATCCCGCGCACCGATTTACTGTCGCTCGACGGGCAGTTCGCGTTGCATCCAGGACTTGCAGCACTGAAGCCGCTGTGGGACCGTCGCGAGATGGCCATCGTGCACGCGGTGGGGTCACCCGCGACAACGCGATCACACTTCGATGCGCAGGATTACATGGAAAGCGGGACGCCCGACCGAAAGAGCACCACCGACGGTTGGGCCAATCGATACTGTCGTCATGCCGATGCGCACGCCGATACCCCGTTCCGCGCGGTCGCGTTCGGCCCGCAGCTTCCGCGCACGCTGGCTGGCCCGGCACCGACGCTCGCGATCGATGACCTGCGGACCTTCGGGATGCGCGCGGCGCGGGCTGGTGGCGAAGCGCGCCTGGCGCGCGCGTTCGAGTCGCTCTACGAAGGGTCAGCCACCGGACTCGTCGCGTCGTCGTCTGCCGAAGGGTTCGACGCGTTGCGCATGCTCAAGGCGGCCAACCCTGCAACACTCGAGCCCGCGAACGGCGCGCGCTACCCTCGGGGGCGGCTCGGAACGTCGATGCAGCAGATTGCCCAACTTATCCGATCGGATCTCGGGCTCGAGATCGCATTCGCCGATGTCGGCGGCTGGGACACCCACGTCAACCAGGGCGCCGCACAGGGTCAGCTCGGCACCCGGCTCGACGAACTGGCCGGGTCCATCGCTGCGTTCACGACCGATCTCGGCGACCGCATGCGTGACGTGGTCGTGCTCACGATGAGTGAGTTCGGACGGACGGTGCGCGAGAACGGCACCGGTGGAACTGATCACGGGCACGGTACGGCGATGTTCGTCATTGGAGGCGACGTGCATGGTGGCGAGGTATTCGGGCGCTGGCCAGGACTCGCACCGGAAGCCCGGTTCGAGGCACGCGACCTCGCGGTCACGACCGACTTCCGTGCGCTCTTCGGCGAGGTGCTCAACAGTCATCTTGGACCGACCGACATCAGCCGGGTGTTTCCTGGTTTTCAGGCTGAGGGCAAGCTGGGACTCTTTGGCTAGTCGCAATGACGCAGGTGAGTGACGCGCCCCCACGCCGGCCCTCCCGCGTGGGGCGTTGTGTATTCGGGCGCCTTGCGTCCAGACTTCGGTCACCGCTCGCCCGTGGGCATGGCGTCATGTGGCCGGTCGCGTTCGGATCGGGTCTCCAACGCAGGGCTCACCCCGGCCCACTTGCCGCTTTTCGGCCACCAGCTGGAGCCCGATGCATCGACTCGTCGTCTTCGCACTGTTCGCGACGGCATGCGGCCACAGCGACGGATTTGTCGGCGACGTTCCACCGCCCAACGACGAGCCGTTTCAGCCCGGCCCAACCATCCGCCTCACGTACGAGACGGGCGAAGATGGGTTCCCGTCGTGGTCGCCCGACGGTCGCCAGATTCTCTACGCCTTCCAGCCACGGGACCGTCACGACGCCGATCGGTGCATTGGCATCATGCCGAAGAGTGGCGGCACACGACAGGAGTTCTGCGACAACTCTGGCCCTGGTGCGACCCGTACGGACGCGTTCGAGTATCCGACGGTCAACGCCGCCGGGCGCTTGCTCTACGCGCGGTACGCATCGGGCATCGGAGACTTCATACCAACGACCGACCAGATCTCGCTCCAACTGGCCGACATGCGCGACCCGCTCCGCGGACAAACAGTGCTCCAGCTGCCGACCCAGATCGAAGGCGTCGGACTCTCCCGCATCGGCACCATCCGGTGGGCTGACACGTCCACGTTTTACCTCGTCGCCGAGGAAATGACCCTCGCGCGCAATCCATTTTCGCTCGCGTTCCAGGACACGGTCGTCTACGGCAACGGGTTGCTTCGGGGACGGCTGACGCCGGACGGCCCCAGGTTCGAGGCGGTCAGCGGGATCATCGACGCGAACGGTTTCGATCTCTCCGCGTCGCGCGACTCCATCTTCTTCACTCGGACCGGTGACAATCGGCTGTACGTGGTGTCACTCGGTGGCAGCACGGCAAAGGTCGTGTACTCGCTGCCACAGCAGGTGCGGGGGCTACGCGAAATCCGCAACCCGGTCAGGGTTGGAGAATGGGTGGCAGCGATCACCCAGGACGTCGACACCTCGCAGCCGCCCCGGTTTACCGCTGGCCTCGCACCCGATGCAAAACTTGAGCTCATCCGCACCGCCGACGGCAGCTCGCGGGTGCTGCGCTATGGTGCCGGCCAGGTGCCGGCATTCGGGCGCCTCGCAGTTTCGCCGGATGGATGTACGTTGGTAGTGGAGTTCCGCCAGCCGCGTCGTATTTCCTTCACGACCGACCTCTACGCCATCTGCCTCGGCCCGGGAGGATCATGTTCCTGCACATGAACAGGTCATGGATCATGTTGACGGCGACCGGCCTCCTGGCCGCGTGCAACCATTCCGATCCCATCGCGCCATCTGACCCGGGGCCCGTCGGTCCGTTCAGCGAGGGCAGCCCGGCGCGCCTGACGTTCAGCGCCGCCGACGACCGGTTCGCCAACTGGACCGACGACGGGAAGGGGATCTTCTACAGCTTTCAGGCCCCCAGCCGTCCCGATCGCGACCGGTGCCTCGGCCTCTTGCCTGGCGAAGGCGGAACACGGCGATTCGAGGTCTGCGAGCATCGCGGCGCGTTTGCCGACTCGACCGATTTCTTCGCGTCGGGTGCATTGTCAACCGACGGCAAGTTGCTCTACATCCAGGCGACGTCGCGGCGGAATGCGCAGCTCCCCGGCGTCACGCGGCTGTACCTCTCCGATACCACGTCACGCGCCGAGCGCCGAGTGCTGATCACGATGCCGATCGCCCTGGGTGCCACTTCGGTCGACTGGCTCGCCGACATGCATTGGACCGGTCCCGACACGTTTATCGGGTTGGCGCAGCAGTTCACGCTGGTGTCGGCCGGCCCCGGTGCGCCACGCGACACCGCGTTCCGTCCGGTGGCCGTGGTGCGCGGCACCGTGACCGCGCAAGGTGCAACGCTGTCGACCATCCCCGGAACTGAAGGGGCGATCAACTATTCGGTGATCGACGGCGGCACCGCGCTGATGATCTGGACTGGGGGATTCGCGCTGAAGCGCCTGCCAATACAGGGTGGCGTGCCGACCACCACAATCGTGATGCCCGACTTCAGCTTCGCTGGAGCCTTCTCACGCGTCATCGGCCATTCGTGCCGCGACACAACCTGTCTCGTGCTGATCTTTCAGGTCGGCGGGGGGGTCGAGAACAATTCCCTCGACTACCACCTGATCCAGGTCAGCACGAACGGTGGAATACAGCGGCAGTATGCCGCCGTCGCCAACCCCGTGCCGAGCAACGTGACGTCAGGGCGCGGCGAGGTCTCGTGGTCTGCTGTGCGGATGTCGCCAACCGCGGACCGTGCTGTCGTGTCGGTCAATACGCGCGGCAACGCAGACTTGTCGCTCTTCAAGGGCCTCTTGCCATGAAGCTGCTCGTTGAGGTGTCGCACCTGACCGTCCGTGCTCTCCTGCGAGGCCCAGTGCACCGTTGCCTGCCACTCCTGCTCGTGCTGACGACCGTCGGCATCTCGTCAGCTACGGCTCAGAGCGTCGGGACCCTCACCGGACGCGTCAGCGATGCAGCTACGGCGACGGTGCTGCGCGGCGTCGAAGTGCGCCTCGATGGTGGCCGCCGCAGCGCGGTCACCGACACCATCGGCGAGTACCGGTTGCGTGGTGTCGGCGTCGGCCTGCACACCATCGAGGTCGTGTGGCCCGGGTATCGCGCCGCGCGGCGTTCAGGCATCGTGGTGCGCCCCGATGAAGTGACCCGGGTGGACATTCTCCTCGCGCCGGTCGCGGTGCAGCTGACCGACCTGCGCGCCGTTGGGGTGCAGGATCCGGTGCTCGATCCACTCGCCACCGCAAGCACCCAGCGGATCGATGAGCAGGACCTGCGCCGGCTGCCGGTCTCGTCGCTCGAAGACGCGATCGCGCTACAGGCGGGTGTCGTCGGCGAGAGTTTCCGCGGTGGCCGACTCGGTCAACAGGCGCTGCTGCTCGATGGCTTCGGGATCAAGAACCAGCTCGACGCATCAACGGGCGGCACTGGCCTCAAGATTCCGCCCGACCTCATCACCGAGGCGTCGCTCATCACGAATGGCTTCTCGGCTCGGTACGGCCAGGCGCTGTCCGGGCTCATCAATGTCGTCACCCGCGATGGCGGTGATCGCTGGCGTGGCCGAGTTGCGTACGAAACCGATCGACCCATGAGCGGGACAGCCGACCTGGGACTCGATCGTGTTGTGCTGCAGGGCGACGGACCGATCAGCGGCCGGGTGACGGCGGTCGGCATTCTCGACCTCTCGGCGCGGCTCGACGCCGACCCGGTCAACGCGCCGCGACCCGACAATCCACTCGATCCGCGGTCGGAGCGCCCCGCCCCACTGCCGCATAACAGCGGCGAAACGTGGACCGCCGGCGGCAAGATCACCGTACCCATCGGCGACCGATTCATCGGCCGTGTTTTCGGCATCGGCACCACCGATCAACGCTACCTCTACGACCAGCAATACAAGTACGACCCCGATTTTGCACCCGGGAGTCGGACCGACGGCAAGTTGATCACCGGCCACGTGCAGATGCTCCCGGGCCGCGGCTTGGGAAGCGCGATGCTTGGTGACTTGCGAATCGGGTGGTTCAACCGCGAGTTCGTGCGCGGCTCGGTCGATCCCGCCGACTACAAATTTGGTGCGTTCACGACCAGCAAGATCACGGTTGCGGGCGAGGATCTCGCACGGGCGCAAGACACCAGCGCGGTCCGCGGGCCAGTCGACGGGTTCTCGCAGCCGCAACTGAGCAGCCGCACCCCCTGGGGTGTCCCGGCATTCTTCCTCGGTGGGGCGTCGCAAGGTGAGATCGCGTGGAACGAGTTCTCCGAACTGCGCACGCAACTCGACCTGACGTTCGGCCTCGGTCGCACAACCGATGTTTTCGTCGGCGGGCTTCTTGCCTCGCAGGACGTGGCGACGTTTCAGCGCGTGCTCGCGTACCGACCAGTCGGCGGCATCGTTCCGCCAGCGACTGCCTCGGCTTTTTCACCAACTATTTCCGCCGCGTACGTCGAGGCACAAACGCGCGGAGCTGACCTCGCCATCGTGGCCGGTGTGCGATATGACGCATTCAGTCCGGGCGGTGACCTCGGCAACGCAACACTCGGCTCGCGGTCGTCCATCAATCCGCGCATCGCCGTGTCCACCGTGCTGCAGGGCGCGACCGTGGTCGCGAGCATCGGACGCTTTTCGCAACCGCCCGACTTGCAGTTCCTGGTCGATGCCGCGTTCGACGACACGACCCGTACCGGCCGGTTCCGCCAGGGCAACCCGAATCTCGGCTTCGAGCAGGCGACACAGTTCGAACTCAGTGCACGGCTCCGGTTGCGTGCCCGCAGCTCGCTCAAGCTCAACGTGTACTTCAAGAACCTCGACGGCCTCGTTGCCACCGCACCGCTCGGCGTGAATCCTGACTCGAGTGTGTTCCTCAACGCCGATATCGGTACCGTTACCGGCGCCGAAGTGATCTTCGAACGCGAGCGGCACCGCGGCTGGGGCGCGCGGCTCGCCGCGGTGCTCCAGAAGGCTGAGGCCACGGTCACCGACGCGTTCGAGTTGCAGCGGCTGATCCAGATCGATCCCGCCAGCGGAGACACCTTGCCACCTCCGGCGCGGTCACAGTTCCCGCTCGACTACGACCGACGGCTCGCGCTGATCGCTGCGATCGACGGCGAACTGGTGCCGGCGGCCGGCCCGAAAATTCTTGGTGTACGGCCGTTCGGGGGACTGACTGCGTCGGGAGTGTTTCGCTTCGGCAGCGGCCTGCCCTACTCGCGGTCCGACATCACTGGCGATTTGCTCACGGTCGAACCGAACGGATCGCGCCTCCCGTCGCAGATGACGGTCGATGCGTTGATCCGGCGCCCGGTGCGGCTGGGACAATTCGACGGCGGAATCTACCTCGATGTGCGCAACGTCCTGGGCCGCCAGAATCAGGTGTCGGTCAGGCGCGACACCGGTAATCCGTATGCCTCCGAGGCGACCATCGCGCGCCTGGCCAACGACGCCTACAACGCCAACCCCGATCCCATTCCGTACGAATCGCCGCGATACCGCCGCGCGGCCGATCTCGACAACAATGGGTTGATCGCAGGGCGCACTGAACTCTTTCCGCTGTACGAAGCGGCGGCGCGCGACTTCACGCAGCCCCTGTTCGTGTTCGGGCCACCGCGGATGGTCCGATTCGGCGTCGAGGTGGTATTCTGAGACATCCTCCAACTCGGACAGCGTGATGCGCCAACGTGGCCGCCTGGGATACCGATGGGCCGTCGGAGCGGTGAGCCTCGCTGCCGCGTGCACAACCAGGGAGATCGCGCCCGCAGTGCCCGCGCCGCCACCACCACCACCCGCCATCGCGCTCGATACGACTCTTCCCAACGGTGCGCTTGGCGTAAGCATCCGGCGCGGCCAGGCCATCCTGATGGCCACAAGGGATTCGCTGCCGGATCATGTCGGCAACGATCTGCGGTGCGCCAGTTGTCACCTGAACAACGGGCGCAACATCAGCGCGCTCCCCTGGATTGGCGTCTACGCCCGGTTTCCACAGTACCGGTCGCGCTCCGCCACGGTCAGCCGCCTCGAAGACCGCATCAACGACTGCTTCGAACGTTCGCTTGGAGGCACGTCGCTGCCGTTCGAGCACCCCGCGATGCGCGACATCGTCGCCTACATGGCGTTCCTGTCGCAGGGCACCGCTGTGGTCGGGCGTGGCGCACCACCGCGCGATCCGATGTTCAGACAGACGGCGGGTGATACCGTGCTCGGCGCCCAGGTGTACGCTGCCGAGTGCGCCCGGTGTCACGCCGCCGACGGAACTGGCACCGATGTCGCGCCGCCAGTGTGGGGACCTCGCTCGTTTACCATCGGAGCAGGCATGGCACGATTCCGAACCGCCGCCGCGTTCATCAAGCAGAACATGCCGTTCGATCGGCCCGGCACGTTGACTGACGCACAGGCGCTCAACGTCGCCGCGTACGTCACGTCGCGCAGCCGCCCCGATTTTGCGGCCAAGGCCGAGGACTGGCCCCTCGGCGACCCCCCGCCGGACGTAGCATATCCGACCAGCGCGGGCCGTCGCGCGGCAGGCAAGACACGCTAACGGTGCAGCTCGGCGTCAGGGCGTCGCCAGCGCACCCGCAGCGCGAGCGAGCGCATCGGGCGTCAGCGTCGCCAGCGGGAGTGCGAGCAGTGTGTCGATGCGCCGCTGCAGTCCGTCGGCGACAGCACGGAAACCGCCGATGTCGCTGCCCGCCGGATCGGGCAGCCCCCAGTGCGCGGTGGCAAAGCCTGGCAGCACAGGACACTCGTCGCGCGCACTGTCGCAGACAGTGATCACCAGGTCCCACGGTTCGCCTGCGACGGCGTCGATCGCCTTCGACGTCTTTCCTTCCCAGCTGATACCACGCTCGGCAAGCACTGCCACCGCCAGCGGGTGCGGGCCGGAGCCCGGACGGGAGCCGGCGCTACCACTGGTGACCCGGTCACCACCAGCTTGCGCAAGCAACGCTTCGGCGAGTTGACTGCGGGCAGAATTCGCCGTGCACACGAACAGCACGCGGAGCGGCTGCGTCACGGCTTCCGAGCCCTCACGAATCCCGAATAGATCCGCCCGTTCACCTGCGGCGCGAGGGCGTCGGCATCCAGCCCCGCGTCGGCCAACAGGCCGTGAGCTTGCGCAACAGTGTACTCGCGAGTCGACTCGATCGAACCCCCGACGAACCCGGTGTCAGCCAGTAGCGCCAGGAATTCATTGTCGTTGAGCACACCAGCGACACAACCGGTCCACAGCGCCATCGACTCGCGGACGACTGGCGGCAAGGTACCGCGAGTGACCACATCGCTCACCGCAAACCGACCACCCGGGCGCAGTACGCGGAAGGCCTCCGCGAGTACCGCCCGCTTGTCGCCAGCCAGGTTGATCACGCAGTTGGAGATGATCACGTCCACCGACGCATCGGGCAACGGGATGGCATCAATCGACCCACGAAGGAACTCGACGTTCGTCGCTCCCGCGGCCGCCTGATTGCGACGCGCCAATTCGAGCATCTCATCCGTCATGTCGAGCCCGTAGGCGAAGCCAGTCGGTCCGACGCGTTTGGCCGAGAGCAGCACGTCGATTCCACCGCCCGAGCCGAGGTCCAGGACGACCTGCCCCGGGAGCAGTTCTGCGAGGGCGGTCGGGTTGCCACAACCCAGCGACGCCGCAAGGGCGAGATCGGGGAGGGTCGCGATCTCGTCCGCCGAGTAAAGATTCCCGGTGATCGGGTCGGCACCACACTCGCCGCCCGAGCCACAGCACCCCGCCCTGGCGCCGCTGGCCGCGCGCACCGCTGCCACACCATACCGGGCCTTCACCGTATTCGTGAGCTGATCCGACACGTGTGCCTCCAATCAAGAATGGTTGATATATTACGCACGACGATCACCCGCAGCACTTCGCCGCGACCACTGGCAGGCCGCGCTTCGGACGCAACCCCACCACCTGGTCGTGCAGCATCTCGACCGCCTCAGGTGCGAGGCTGTAGAAACTCCATCGCCCCTCTTTCCGATCGGTGACCAACCCGGCCTCCTTCAGCACCCGGAGGTGAAACGACAGCCGAGATTGCGCCGCACCGGTATCGGTCATCAGGTCGCAGACACATCGCTCGCCCCGCCGCAGCCGCTGCACCAGCTCGATGCGCGTCTCATCGGAGAGCGCATGCGCGAGGGCAGCGAGGCGTGGTCGGGAGACGCGAGTGGATGCACCCATGGATACATTGTATCAATTATTATTGATATGTCAAGGAGCACGGCACTGTCATCCCGAGCAAAGCGGGCACAGCCCGCGCAGTCGAGGGACCTCAAGGCCGGATTGAGGTCCCTCCACGACGGCGCCAATGGCGCCTCCGGTCGGGATGACAACACCTATCGACTATCGACTATCGACCTGGGCATCACAGTCCACAGCCGACGAACTCACGCCGCCCGCTCCATCATCCGCTTGATCGGCTTGATCATCAGCGCCAGGACGATCGCCGACGCGAAGAGCAGGAGGGACGTCGTCGTGAAGAGCTGCGGGGTCTGCTCAAGTTTTTCCGGATCGACGTTTCCGCCAACGAGGCCGCCGATCAGGTTGCCGATCCCGCTGGCCAGGAACCAGATCCCCATCATCTGGCCGAGGTACTTTCGGGGAGACAGCTTCGTCATCGAGGAGAGACCCACCGGACTCAGCGACAGTTCACCCACGGTCTGGAAGAAATAGCTCCCAACCAGCCACCACGGCGACACCAGTGAGGCCCCATTGCTCGCCACGAGCTTGTTCGCGGCGATGATCATGATCGCGAAACCGACGCCGGCGAACGCCAAGCCCAGGGAGAATTTCGCGGGACTGGACAAGTCTCCCTTGCGACGCTCAAGTCCGACCCAGACCGCGGCAGCAACGGGAGCGAGCAGGATGATGAAAAAAGAGTTGACCGACTGGAACCAGGTCGCCGGGATCTCGAACGAACCCACGGTCCGATCGGTGAAGTCCCGCGCAAAGAGGTTGAGTGACGTTGGTGCCTGCTCGAACGCGCTCCAGAAGATGGCCGCGAAGACGAACAGCACCATGATGACGATGACCTGTTTTCGCTCAATGGAACTTACGGTGCGATCAGTGAGGACAACCGCGAAGAAGGTGACGGCGATGGCCAGCAGTACGTAGAAGAAATACCGTCCGATCAGCTCCGGGTCGATCGTGATGATCCCGACGCCAGCGAGGGCGAACGTTGCCGCGACGACCGCGAGAATCCCCCATGCCACTATTCTCGCCCTCCCTTCCCGTCGCGACTGCACGACGGGGTCGGGATCCCGCACGATCTCAAGTCCCAGGTCACCGAGGGTCCTCGGTGCGAACACCCTGAACATGATGAGGCCGAGGAGCATGCCGACACCCGCCGCGCCGAAGCCCCAGTGCCATCCGATCTGCTCACCGAGGAAGCCGGTGACGAGCTGGCCGAAGAAGGCGCCGGTGTTGATGCCCATGTAGAAGATCGAGAAGCCGGCGTCACGGCGCGCGCCACCCTCGGGGTATAGATCGCCCACTATCGCAGAGATGTTCGGCTAGAGCAGCCCGGTACCCATCACAATGAGCACGAGTCCCGCAAAGAAGCAGAGCTTTCCGGCTGTACCCTGCCCCGCGAGTCCCGACAGCCCTATCGACAAGTGCCCCGACGTGATCAGCAGGGCACCAATCGATATCGCGCGCCGGAGTCCGAGCCATCGGTCGGCGATCCACCCCCCAGGGAGTGACGACAAATACACCAGGGCGCCGTAGATGCCGACGATGGCCGATGCCTCGCCACGCTCAAATCCAAATCCACCGTCGATCAGCGCCGCCGACATGAACAGCACGAGCAGCGGTCGCAGGCCGTAGTAGCTGAACCGCTCCCACATCTCGGTGAAGAAGAGCGTGCGGAGACCAACAGGGTGGCCGAAGAAGCCGGTTTGCGGGGCGAGGTTCACGTGACGTTCCCGTGGAGAGGGAGGAGTGGGGCGGAGCGCGGCTACGGCCGCTCGCCCAGTTTCTGTTTCAACATCGCGAGTTGCGCATCCACCGCGGCGTCACGCGCCCGCTGGTCGAGCTTTGCCTGTTCGAACGGCGACATCCGGTCGCCGTCGTCGAGTGGATCCGTTGGCGGCGCGCTGGCCAGCGGAATGCCCCGCTTGGCCGACTGGAATCGCGACTTCGTGGCCTCGTAGTCTCGCTCGGCCAGAAAGAGCTCATCGCGCTGCACCACCACCTTGCGCTCGAGCAGGTCGACCCGTTCGCGCACCTTGGACGTGTACTCCTCGGCGACGCGCTGCGTCTCCCCGTCACCGATATTCGCCGCGAGCGTTCCGTGACGCGCGTACTTGGCCGCTTCGCTGCGCGCTGCGTCGAGCTCGGCCTCGGTGCGCACCAACGCTTCGCGCAGCCGGCCGATGCCGACCTTGAACTCGACCAGCGCGTCGTGCAGCATCGCGGCCTCCTCCCGGGGGGAACCGGGACGAGCAGCAAACAGGCGGTCGAGATGGGCCTTGATCTCGTCGAGGGTCATCGGATCTTGCGTTGGAGAGCGGCACGAATGGTATCCGCCGGGCGGTACGGCGGTCAAGCAACGGCGGGCCATATAGATTGGCTGTATTGTGCACCCGAGGGCTCCATGCTCCCAATTGGTCTCCGAACCCCGCTCATCCCGCTCGTGCTCGCGACCGCCTGCGTGGGGTCGGATCGCCCCGCCGTCACGTGCGGGATCGCGGCGCTGACCGGACCGTACGTCGTGCTCGAGGCATTCGGCAAGGGTAACGCGCTGGATCGCCCCCCAACCACTGCTCCCGCCTCGCTCCCCGTCCGGATCGTGGGTGGACCGGTACTCCGCGGCATGGTGGGGCAAAGCGATTCGACCGGCTGGGTGATCGGCGCCGAGGGTGAGGTACCGGCGAGCGCAGCGCCCGGCTATGGCGTGTTGATCGTCGACCGGTCCGGGGTCGCGCGGGGAGTACTCCTGTTTGACGGACCGGTGGTGCCGGGCGCGGCCTCGCTCGGGCGGGTTGGCATTCGCGACACGATGCTCCCGCTCGTCGGCGTGCGCATGAATCCGGCTGAGATGGGCGACAGTGGGTGCGCGGTATTCCCGGACTCGGTGCGATGAGCCGCCCCCGCATCGCGATCGCGGGTGTGACGCGCCGTCGCGGCGATCTCGAGATCACCGGCGTGAACGCCAACTACGTGCGTTCCGTGATCGCGGCTGGCGGACTCCCGGTGATCATCACCCCGGAGCTCGACCCGGTGTGCGCCGTGGAGCTGTTCGGGGAATGCGATGCCCTCCTGCTCACGGGCGGCGAGGATGTCGATCCCGTGCGGTACGGTGCGACGCCGCACCCCAAGCTCGGCGACACCAGCGCCGACCGCGATTCCAACGAAATCGCGTTGATTGCTGATGCGCGCGCGCGCGATCTCCCCATACTCGGCATCTGCCGCGGCATCCAGATCCTGAATGTCGCGTGCGGCGGCACACTCGTGCAGGACCTGGCCAGTGAGCGGCCCAGCGACGTGATGCATGAGCACACCGGTGCGCGTGACCTGCGAAGTCACGCAATCGCGGTGCAGCCCGGTACGCGCCTCGCCGCGATTCTCGGTGCGGAACACCTCGATGCGAACTCGCTGCACCATCAGGCGGTAGATGTGCTCGGATCGGGGCTGGTTGCGACGGCACACGCGCCCGATGGGGTGATCGAGGCCGTCGAGAGCGGCAACGCCAAGGAGTGGCTGGTCGCCGTGCAGTGGCATCCCGAGGAACTCGCACTGCAGCCCAATGCCGCCGACCTCAAGCTCTTCACGGCATTGATCAGCGCGGCGAGGCGCGCCAAATAGCACCCCGGGCGCACATGCACATCGTGCACGTCGCGAGTGGCCGTGAGTGGCGCGGCGGTCAACGCCAGACGCTGTTGCTGGCGCGCGGACTGGCCGCCCATGGGGGCATCGAAACCCGCGTCTTCACCGGACGCGACACGCCGCTTGCTCGGCACCTGGCCGGCGCTAGCGTCGTGACGGTCGCGCTGCCGTGGGGCATCGGACTCGATCCGCGCGCCTTGTTCGCGCTCACGCGAATACTCGACCGCGGAGCGATCGTGCACGCGCACGACAATCATGCCCACGCCCTCGTGGCAACCGTCGCGCATGTGCGGCGCATCAAGGTGGTCGCAACCCGTCGCCTGGATCTGCCGATTCGTCACCCCGCACGGTGGCGTCGTGCCGATGCAGTGATTGCACTCTCCGGCGCCGTCGCCGCGCGACTCGTGGCCGGAGGCGTCGCGCGCGACCGCATTCACGTGATCCCCCCGGCAATCGATCTGGCGGAAGTATCGCGGGTTTCACCGTGGCCAACCAACGTCGCTCGCCCACCGGAAGGCGTGCCGCTTGTCGTCACGATCGCCGCCCTCACCGACGAGAAAGGCGTCGAGGTACTGCTGAACGCGGCAGCGCACGTGCATCGGCACATGCCGGACGTCCGCTTCATGGTGCTCGGCGAAGGCCCCGCCCGCCCCGCCCTGCTCGCACGCCGTGCTCAGCACGGGCTCGAGCATGTTGTGGCGCTCCCCGGCCAGGTTGACGCACCAGAGGCCATTCTGGCATGCGCGACGCTCTATGCACAGCCCTCGTTCAGCGAGGGATTCGGGTCGTCAGTCCTCGACGCGCTCGCGCGCGGCGTGCCGGTGATCGCCAGCGATACCGGCGGCTTGCCCGACGCGGTGGCGGGTGGCGGCGGCCAGCTGGTCCGCCCCGGCGACGCCGATGCGCTTGCCGCGGCGATCATCACGCTCCTCGCCGATCATCGGGCCCGCACCAAGCTCGGCGCCGCGGCTCGCGTTGCAGCACAACGTTTCGGGATCGAACGGTTGGTGAGTGACACGCTCGACGTGTATCGTTCCCTATGATCTACTTCTGTATTCCGACTCGCGACGAGGCGCCCACGGTCGGCCTCGTGCTGTGGAAGATCCGCCGCCTGCTCGAAGACACGCCGCGCGAGTACCAGCTGCTGGTGGGCGACGACGCCTCGACCGACGCGACAGCCGAGGTGTTGGCGCCCTACCTGAAAGTGCTTCCGTTGACCGTGTTTCGATCGGATCGACCGCTGGGGTATGCGGCAACGGTCGAGCGACTGTTGCGCGAGGCGCTGAAACAATCGGATCGCCACAAACGCGATGCCGCGATCCTCTTGCCAGCCGACTTCTCGGTGGACCTCGCCACGCTGCCCGAATTCCTGAAGCGACTCGACAGCGGTGCCGATGTCGTGATCGGCGAGACCGATCAGATCGGTGAAGCCGATCGCTGGCGACGTCTGGTACGTCGGTGGGCTGGGCGTTTGCTCGGGCGCAGCGTGCGAATCAGCGGGGTGCGCGACAATGTGTCGGGGTATGCGGCATATCGCCTGGTGGCGCTCCGCAATGCCTTCCGCGATCGAACCGGATCGTGGCTGCATGCCGAAGGATGGGCAGCGAACGCCGAACTCCATGCGTGGGCCGCTGCGGGCGCTCGACGGGTCGAGGTCGTGCCGGCAACGGAACGACACGACCGTCGCGAGCGTTCTTCACGGCACGAACCCTGGACCCGGGCAAAGGCCTTGTGGGCGGCGCGCAAGGTGCTCGTCGCGCCGCCGCTGGCGCCGCCAGGAAACCCCGCCGACCGGTCGCCCCGCGCGACCGCAGCAAAGGAAGCCGCGTGACGCTGATACGCACTGCCCTCTTGGCCCTTCAGGCCGCGACCGTCGCCGACCCGCCGGTCACGGTGCCGTTTGGCGTGGGCGAAGTGTTCGAATACTCGGCGCGATATTCGTTCTTTCGCCCCGGCTCGGCGTGGCTGCGCGTCGAGGGCATCGAATCGGTGCGTGGCGTGCCGAGTTGGCACTTCTCGTTCGAGTCAAAGGTCAACGTCGCCGGTGTGTTTTCCAACACGAGCAAGCTTGAATCGTGGACCGGCGTCGGCGACTTCATCTCGCGGCGCTTCCTGAAGGTCATGGAGGAGGGTAAACGGAAGAAGCGCGAGGATTTCCGGATTCACCCCGACTCGGGATTCTTCCGGCGCGGTGCCGACACTGCCACCAGGGCGATCCCGGATCGCCCGATCGATGACGTCGCGTTTTTCTACTTTGTCCGAACGACACCGCTGGTCGTCGGCAAGACCTACGAGTACAACACCTATTGGCGCGACGAGAAGAACCCAGTGATCGTGAAGGTGCTCAAGCGCGAGCAGATGAAGCTCCCCGACGGCAGCAAGGTGCAGGCACTCATGCTGCACCCGATCGTCGACGAGGCAAACGGCATGTTCTCGAAGAAGTCCAACGCGCGACTCTGGGTCACCGACGACGCACGCCGGATTCCGGTGCAGATTCAGTCGTCCTATTCGTTCGGCACCGTGCGGCTCGTGCTGGTCAAAATGACGCTGGCCCCTGGCACCAGATGAGGGAGAAGGGAGAAGGGAG
>JANMSC010000031.1:0-3279 GCA_031388885.1 Gemmatimonadales bacterium
GGAACTGCATCTGAAATGGCCTCGCGGTTATAGGCGAAACCGTAGGCGGCAAGGTACGGCGGGTCCGCCAGAGGAGGCCCGGACTGTCTGAGCGAGCGCAGCAAGCGAGTTTCCGGGCCGACAGTTGGTGGAATCCCGCCGACCGCAGCCGCCAGAATCGATGGGTCATGGCAGAATCACTGTCCGCCGAAACGTCGGCGCCCGACGCACCCGGCTCGCCTGCTCATAGGCATACGCCATCGCGATCAGCTCGCCCTCTTGCCACGCGCCCGCGAACAACGACAATCCCACCGGAAGCCCGTGCACAAACCCCGCGGGCACGGTGATGTTCGGATACCCGGCTCTGGCCGCGTAGCCCGAACTGCCTCCGCCGAAGTGATCGCCATTGATCACGTCGATCGGCCACGCCGGCCCGCCCGTCGGTGCCATGATCGCATTGAGGCGATGTTCGGCAACGGTCGCGTCGATTCCTTCGGCGCGCGACCCCTTGAGCATCGTCGCCAGCGCCTCACGATACTCCACGGTGTCGAGTCCGCCGCGGCCCTCCGCCCGGATCAGCGTCTCCTGTTCGAAGTACGGCATCGACGCATTGGCATTGGCCGTGTTCCACGCAATCACGTCGGCCAGCGTCTTCACCCGCGCGTCGGGTCGCGCGGCGAGATACCGATTGAGCCCATCCTTGAATTCGTAACTGAGCACCAGGCCTTCGGCCGTACCAACCCCTTGATCCTTGATCACCACCGGATCGATCAGCACCGCGCCGGCGCGCTTCATCACGGCGAGTGCTTCCTCCAGGATCGCATCGACGCGTTCGTGAAAACCGAACCGGCTTCGCAACACGCCGATTCGCTTGCCCCTGAGTCCATCAGCATCCAGAAAGCGGGTGTAGTCGGCGTGCGCGTGGCCTTCCGATGAGGCGGTCCGCTTGTCTCCCGGGTCAATACCAGCCAGTGCCCCGAGCAACGCCGCCGCGTCGGCTACCGTTCGCGCCATCGGCCCCGCCGTATCCTGTGTCTCGGCGATCGGGACAATCCCCGACCGGCTCCAGAGCCCCACGGTGGGCTTGATGCCGACGATGCCGCATGCACTCGCGGGACAGACAATCGATCCATCCGTTTCGGTGCCGATCGTGATGGCGCACAAGTTTGCTGACACTGCCGCAGCCGAACCCGAACTCGATCCGCAGGGATTTCGATCCAGCGCGTACGGATTGCGCGTCTGCCGTCCTCGACCACTCCAGCCGCTTGACGATCGGCGGGAGCGGTAGTTGGCCCACTCGCTCAAGTTGGTCTTGCCCAGGAGCACCGCGCCGGCATCACGGAGCTTCGTCACGATGAACGCGTCACGCGATGCGCGTGACCCCGCAAGCGCAAGCGAACCGGCGGTCGTCATCATCCGGTCGCCGGTGTCGATGTTGTCCTTGATCATCACCGGGATGCCGTGCAACGGGCCGCGCACCCGGCCCGCTCCGCGCTCACGGTCGCGCTCGGCGGCGATCGCCAGCGCATCGGGGTTGAGCTGGATCACGGCGTTCACACCACCAGCAATGCGATCAACGGCGCTGATTCGTGCGAGATACAGCTGTACCAGCCGGCGCGATGTGTAGCGACCGGATTGCATCGCGGCCTGCAGCTCGACCACCGACATCTCGTCGAGTGGTGCGAGTTGGGATGTGTCGAGTGTTACGCGCGCGTGAGAGGCACGTTCGTCGCTCACGCTCAGGAGCGGTGCCGTACCCGCGAGTCCGGCGACCTGCAGGAAGTCACGTCGTTTCATATCCACCCTCGTGTGCGGCAAGGTACGGCGGTATGCGAACTCGACCGCGAGAAGTTCCGTCGCGGCAAGGTACGGGGAGGCCGCCAGAGGAGGCCCGGCTGTCTGAGCGCGCGAAGCGCGCGAGTTCCGGGCCGACGGTTGGTGGCTTCTCCCCGACCGCAGCCGCCGCGATGAACTCGCAAGTAGGCGGGCGAAGCAAGCTTCGCCCCTACACCGCCCCTACGATGCCCGCGGCGACGAAATCACCAGCTTGTATCCGTCGAAATCCACCAAGGTGAAGATCCGCGCACCCCACGGCATGTCTGCCGGCTCCATCTCCAGCGTGCCGCCGCGCGCCTTGATGCCGTTCGCAATGTCGTCGATGCGCTGGCTCGTCGTGAACTGCAGCGCAAACCCTTGACCTTTGACGCGGTCCCATCCCTTCGCACCGTCATCCTGATTGATCATGAATCGCACGTCGCCAGCACGCAGGGCGACCGCGGTGACCTTGCCCTCGCGCTCGTAGCTCTGCTCGACCGCGCAACCCACGACATCGCGGTACCACGTCAGGCTCTTATCCAGATCCTTCACGGTCAGCGCCACGGAAAGATTGCTGGCCTGAAAATCGTTGGTGGTGTTCGGTGAATCACTGCTCATCACGTCTCCTATCTCGTGAGATTGAACGCGGCGCCAACGCACCCCGCATCGCCGTCCGCCGAATTGCCAAACCTACCGCGGCACCGACCGTACCGAAAAATCCTGTTGGTATGGCCTGACTCCACCACACGCTGCTGACTGATTCGCTCAAGAGAAGGAATCTCGCGAGACATACCGATGCTCCGCCGGGCGCGCCAGCGAACGAAGCCCTTTGGGGCGCCACAGTTGACATATGCTTATATCAACATATTATAGATCCATGGCCCGCTCGCCCACCACCTCCGACGCGTTCAATGCCGTCGCCGAATCGTCCCGGCGCGATCTCCTCGACGCCATCGGCCCGGGCGAGGTCACGGTCGGTGACCTCGTCGACCGCCTCGGCCTCACCCAGCCACAGGTCTCCAAGCACCTCGGCGTGCTCCGGACCGTGGGCCTGGTGGTGGTCCGCCCCGAGGGACGATTCCGCTACTACCGCATCAACGGGCCCGCGCTACAGCCCGTGCACGAATGGGTGCGCACCTTCGAGCGCACCTGGAACACCCGCCTCGACCGTCTCGACAACCTGCTCACCGAGCTCAAAGCTCAGGAGAAATCTCCATGGCCGCTACCCGCAACCGCCACGGCTCTGCCACCGTCACGTTCGATGAGCAGGACGGCGTGACGACGATGACCCTCAACGTGCTGCACTCCAAGCCTGAGCATCGCGATGGCCACATCAACTCGGGCATGGAAGGCGGGATGCAAGTGTCGATGAATCGGTTGGAGGACCTGGTGGGGGAGCTGAACGCAGCGTAGCACACGAAGCCACGAAGGACACGATGGCACGAAGCGACGGGTGATGCCTACGTGGCTTCGAGCGCTTTGTGT
>JANMSC010000058.1:0-2860 GCA_031388885.1 Gemmatimonadales bacterium
CCGTCGCGTCGTGCGCCGCGGCAGATTCAGTCGCAGCGCGCAGTACACCCGGTGCACGTGCTCGTGGTTCCACGGTTGCCTCGGTTCGCATCCGATCAAACAGCTTCCGAAGCCCCAGCGCGGATACCGCGCCAAGACGTCCGTCAGGGCGGCGATCACGGTCGCATCGCGTCGACTCGCCGGAACCGGAGGCCGGTAGTACGCCGCTCGCGACAGCCTCCCCGTGCGACAGGCCCGCTGCACGGGCAGCTGGTGCTCGCCGACCAGCAGCTCGGGCAACCTGCGGGTTCGCCTCAACGGACTCGATGTCTACGATCCGACCACGGGTTCGATGTGTGGCCATTCAACCGATGACGGTGAGTCGACCGTTCGCGCAGCCGAAAACAGGAAAAACCGCCGTGAAGGCTATCAATCACGACGGTGACGAGGTGTTGAAGGTCTTCGAGGTGTAAGGCATGGTTCAGTCCATTGCTGGCGCCGATGCGATATACTCCGCCGCGCGGTGAGTCCAGATGGCTCCGTGACGCGTCACAGCATGGGACCTGAGGCTGGCACCGACGAGGGCACCGGGTCGTCCGTCCGTCGGGCGCTGGCCTTCATGCTTGACCTGCTCATCACGACCTACGCCCTGGGGCTCGTCGTGATCTTCGTGACGGGCGGCGTCGATCTGGGCGTCGTGAGCCTCCGTCAGGCTGAAAAGCCCATTCTCACCCTGCTGCTCCTCATTCCGGTACGCCTCGCGCTCGGCAAGCGCTCCTGGCTCCTAGCGATGGTCCGGCGATCGGTCCAGCCGCTGGCGCCGGTCTGGACGATGGCGCTCGACCGGATACGCCTTTCCCCTGCCGTCGTGGATGTTGCGTTCGCGTTGGTTGCAACACGCGCGGCGACCTTCTCCATCGCCTTCATCGCGAACCTGCTCTTCACGCCCTACAGCGTGCGCGCCTTCACGATGCCGTTCGAGCGCAAGAAGTTCGCGGAAATCTTCGCCGCCTGGGATTCAGGCTGGTACTTCGATATCGCGAGCCGCGGCTACTACTTCAACGCCGACGGTCAGAGCAGTCTTGCCTTTTTCCCTTTGTACCCGATGCTGATGCGTGCCGTCGCCTGGCCCTTCGGCGGCACCGACAAGGCGATCTGGGTTGCGGGGATTGTCGTCTCGTGCGCAGCGTTCGCTCTGGCACTGCTGGCGGTTCACCGGTTCACGCAACACGTGTTCGGCGACCGCGAGGTCGCACGCCGCGCGGTGCTCTATATGGCGATATTTCCATTTTCGCTCTTCTTCACGCGCGTCTACGCGGAATCGGTCTTCCTGCTCACGAGTGTGCTCGCGGTCAGCCGCGCGTACGACGGACGCTGGTGGCAAGCCGGCATGTGGGGCGCGCTCGCCACGCTCGCACGACCGAACGGGATCCTCATCGCGCTGCCGCTCGCGCTGCTGGCGCTTGGCGGGCGACCCGCGGCACGCGTGTTGGTGAGCCGATTCACCGCCCTCCTGCCGATCCCTGTTGCGCTGGCAGGCTTTTGCGCGTACGTGTACACGCTTTCAGGCGACCCACTGGCGTGGCTATCCGCACAGGCACACTGGGGCTACTCGCTTGGGCACCCGCCCTGGGAGCAGCTCCTCAAGATGGTCGGGCGATTTGTCAAATACGGGTTCTACGATTACTTCTTCGTCTCGAAAATGGCACCCTTCCGTGTTTTCCATGGCGTCGCGGCGCTGATCTTCCTGGCCCTCACCCCTGCGATTTTCAAACGGCTCGGCGTGGCGATGGGCGCGTATGTCCTCGCCAGTTTGCTTCTGCCGCTCAGCGGCAACGCGCTCGAGGGCGTCGGACGTTACTCGGCCGTCCTTTTTCCAGTCTTCATGCTTGTCGGCAGCTTGAAGTCGCCGCGCCTGCACGAGGCGATCCTCATCGTCGCGTCGCTCTTCCTCGCGTTGTTCGTCTGCCTGTTCGGCACGGGTCGCCCCATTTACTGAACGACCACACACACAAGTGAAGGGTACCCGCTTCATGACTCGCAGGACAGACGTTGGGCTCTGGGCGAAAGGGTTGCCGCCCGCGGGTGTCGGCTGACGCCGAGCATTCGGTTAGGATGCGGGGACCCGGAATGCGGATAATCATAGACTACCGTCCGGCTCTCCGCACCCGCTCTGGCGTCGGGGAATACGTTCACCAGACGGCCCGAGCCCTAGCCCTTCGGTACCCTGACGATTCGCTGACCCTCTTCACCAGTTCCTGGAAGGACCGTCCCGAGCCGGGCGTGGCATCCGCCTGCCCGGGGGCGCGCGTGTCCGATCACCGGTTTCCGGTCAGCGTGCTGAACTTCGCCTGGCACCAGCTCGAATGGCCGTCCATTGAGCTGGTCACCCACAGCCGGTACGACGTCGCCTTCTCGCCGCATCCGCTGCTGCTGCCCACGCGGCACGCCGCGCAGGTGGTGATGGTTCACGACCTCGACTTCCTGCGCCACCCCGAGCGCACGCAGCGTGAGATCCGGCGCGACTACCCGCGGCTGGCCGGCCCGCATGCCCGCCGCGCCAGCCGCGTCATCGTCCCATCGCAGTACACGGCTGCCGAAGTGGTCGATCAGCTGGGCGTGCCGCGCCGACGCGTTGTTGTCTGCCCGCCGGGTGTACCCGAGTGGCGCGATCCGGTGCCGGGCCGCTTCGCGACTGGCGGGTACGTTCTTTTCATGGGTACGCTCGAACCGAGAAAGAACGTGGATGGGCTATTGGAGGCGTACGGCAGGCTGCTCGCGCGGCGCCCGAACGTACCGAAGCTCGTTCTGGCAGGCAGGGCGGGCCCTGAAGCGCAACCGTGGCTCGATGCTATTCGGCTTCCGCCCCTTGCCGGGCACG
>JANMSC010000120.1:0-6378 GCA_031388885.1 Gemmatimonadales bacterium
CGACTCTGCGTGAGCTACTTGGACTTTTTGGTATGCACCACCACCGGCGCCGCCCGTGTCGCCGCCAGCTTCTTCCGTTCCTTCATGATCAACCATTGCTGCGGCAGCGACGCCAGGTTCTGCACCGCGTAGTACAGATTCAACCCTGATGCGAAGTTGGCAAAGAACACCAGCATCATCACCGGCATCGCGTACATCATCATCTTCGCCTGCGGATTCGGCGGGATCCCGATCATCCCGATCTTCGACAGCCCGAACATCGACACGGCCATGATCACCGGGATGATGAAGAGCGGGTCACCGCGCGAGAGGTCGGGCATCCAGAGGAACGAGACGCCACGCAATTCGATCGTGTTCGCCAGGACGAAGAAGACCGCCACCAACAGCGGGTACGGCAGCAGCATCGGCCAGCAGCCGCCAAACGGATTGACGTTGTTGGTCTTGTACAACTTGAACATTTCCTGCTGCAGGCGGGGCGGATCTGCCTTGTACTTCGTCTGCAGTGCCTGCAACTCGGGCTGGATCGCCTGCATCGCGGTCATCGACCGCATCGCCTTCTGGTTCAGCGGCCAGAGCAGGATGCGCACCAGGATGCCGAACGCCACGATCACCAAGCCGTAGCCCAGGCCCAGCGCCTCGTGCATCCAGACGAAGAATCCGCGGATCGCGACCGCAAAGGGCCGGATGACCGTGCGGAATCCCGGCCAGCCGTAGGGATTCACATCGCCAAAATCGCGACCCATGTTATTGAGCCGGTCGTACTCCATCGGCCCGAGGTACATGGTCCAGTCCACCGCGCCGCTCGTCGGCACCGTGATCGACGCGGTGACCTCGGCGCGGATCGGATCCTTGGGGAGCGAATCGGTCACGCGTGCGATGACGCCGCCGATGTTGCCGTTGACGCCATTGGCGGTGGAATCGTACGAGAAAATGCCGGCAACGAAGTACTTCGACTTCACCGCCACCCATTCGAACGGGCCGCTGATCGTGCGGGTTGACATCGGGTCGAGCGACCCGAAGCGCGTCAATTCGGTGTCGCTCTGCTTGGTCACCACGCCCATCTCGCGGTAGTTCTCGACCGCCACGGCCTCGGTGTTGCGAAACCCGTGGCCGAGCCCGAGGTAGAGCGTCGCGCCGGCACTGCCAATGTTGGTGAAGCGGCCGGCCACGTTGATGCGATAGTCGTCGGGCATGAACGTGTAGGTGAGCGACACGCCGACCGCGCCGGCCTGACCCGTCAGGCTGACCGTCGCCGGCGCGGCGCCGACGTGCACCGAATCAGCGCTGGCCGTGAGCGATGTGGTCGCCAGATCGATCGTCTGGCCACCGATCACGAGCCGCCCGGTGAGCAATCCTCCGCCGCGGGGCACCAGTTCGACCGTGTCGCGTCCGCCGGCCGCATTGGTGTCGGCCGGGTTCATCGACTTGTAGTGCAGGAACTTGCTCGACACGATGGCGCCGCCACGGGTCGAGATCGCATAGCGATACAACCCTGACCGCACGACGATCGTGTCTTCCGGCGTCGCCGGGGCCGCAGCAGCAGCGCTGTCAGGAATCGCTGCTGCGCCGACGGCCGGCCGGAGGGTGTCCTGTGGCGCCACGTTCGCCTTGACCGACGTCACCGGCGCAAGTGAATCGGCGACCGCCACCGATGGAGCAGGAGGCGCGGAACGCTTCATCAGGAAGCCGGGCACCACCGCGATCACGAGTATGAGCGCGATGGCCAGCATTGGACGACGATCAGTCACCGGAGAACGCTCGACAATCAGGGTACCGGGTCATAACCACCAGGATGCCAAGGGTGGCAGCGCACGATCCGCTTGACGCCCAGCCAGGTCCCCTTGAGGGCCCCGTAGCGGGTGACAGCATCGAGCGCGTACTGCGAACAGGTCGGCGAAAATCGGCACGCCGGTGGCAAGGCCGGCGAAATGAAGCGCTGGTAGCCCCGAATTACGAGGGCGATGATCCGCGATGGAACAGTTGAAACGTTTGCCGCGGCCGGGGGCATTACACCAGTTCCCGCCACGCGCGCAAATCCTCCCGCAACGCGGCGAATGGCGCTGCATACGTCTCCCGCCGTGCCCGGATCACCACGTCCAGCGCCGGCAGGGCGTGCTGAAACTCTCGACGCCACAGTTCCTTCAGCCGGCGGCGAAGGCGGTTGCGCGCCGGCGCAGTCGAGCGGAACCGCGGCACGACGAGGCCGAGGCGTGCCTGCGTCGCCTCACCGGCCAGCCAATGGATGTCGAAGGTCGTGCGGCGGGAGCGGCGTCCCTGCAACAGGACGCGCCGGACGTCAGGCCCGCGAACCAGCCTGCCCGAGCGCGGGAAGCGCTCGTCGGCGGTCAGACGCGGGCGTGCTTGGTGCCGATCGACACCGTGAGCTGCTTGCGGCCCTTCTTGCGGCGGCGCGACAGAACGGCCCGGCCCCAGCGATCTTCCATGCGGGTGCGGAATCCGTGCTTGGCAATGCGGCGCTTGTTGCGCGGCTTGTACGTCGGCATCATTGCAATACTCTCCCAGAAAACTAGCCCGAAAACTTAGGTGATTCGGCCACCGCACGTCAAGGGTTTGACTTTTCCACATACGGGTCGTAGAATCGGCGTCCCTCGGCAGCACGCCGTTGTCGACTTCGTCTCTGCCTAGTGAATCCATCCGAATGCCGCTGTCTGCCAAAGATCTGTGGAAACGAGTCCTCGACGGGGCGAAGCGTGAGCTCCCCGTGACCACGTGGCAGAGCTGGCTGGTACCCAACGAAGCGATCTCCTTCGATACCGGCACCCTTGTCGTGGGCGCACCCGACGACTTCGCGAAGCGCTGGAACGAGGAAAAGCACGCCGGCCTGCTGGGGAAGCTCGCGACCGAACTCGCGGGCGAACCAGTGAGCGTGGTGTTTCATGTGAGCGGTGAGCGGCAGAAGCGGCCGCAGATGGATCTCTTCGTGCCACCCGCGCCGGTCGAAGCGTCGCCGGCGGCGCACCCGATCAATCCGAGCGCGCAACCGCTCAACGACCGCTACAAGTTCAGCACATTTGTCATTGGCAAGTCGAACGAGCTTGCGGCCGCCGCGTCGCACGCCGTCGCCGAAGCACCCGGGAAGCAGTACAACCCGTTCTTCATCTACGGACCGACCGGCCTCGGCAAGACCCACCTGATGCAGGCCATCGCCCACGAAGTGCTGGCCAAGGCGCCGCACACCCGGGTGCTCTACATTGGCGCCGAGCAGTTCATCAACGAAGTGATCGAGTCGATCCACTCGCGCACCATGCCCGACCTGCGCAAGCGGTATCGGAGCGACGTGGACCTCTTCCTCGTGGACGACGTCCACTGGCTCGAGGGAAAGGAAGCGACCCAGGAAGAGTTCTTTCACACGTTCAACGCGCTGTACGAGGCCGGCAAGCAGATCGTGCTCACGTCCGATCGCCTGCCGAAGGAGATCCCGGGACTGGAGGCGCGCCTGGTGTCGCGCTTCGAATGGGGCATGGTCGCCGACGTCAAGCAGCCTGACCTCGAGCACCGGATCGCGATCCTGCGCAAGAAGCAGGAGCAGGATCACCTCGAAACGACCATTCCCGACGACGTCCTGCGCTTTATCGCCGAAAGCGTGCGCTCGAACGTCCGCGAGCTCGAGGGCTGCATCATCAAGCTGCTGCTCTTTGCCTCGCTCCGGCATCGCGAGATCTCGATCGAGCTGGCGCGCGAGGCACTGGCCGACAAGATTCGCCCGGGCGATGGCGCGGATGCCGCGCCGCGCTCCCTGCCATCGATCGAGAAGGTGCAGGAAGTGGTGGCACGCCGCTGGGGCGTCACGCCCGAGGGGCTGCGGTCGAAGGCGCGGATCAAGACGCTCACCGTGCCGCGCCAGATCGCGATGTTCCTCGCGCGCGAGATGCTCCAGATGCAACTGGTGGAGATCGGGCAGGCGTTTGGCGGGCGCGATCACTCGACCGTGATTCACAGCGTGGACAAGGTGCAATCGCAACTGTCCCGCGATCGTCAGTTCAGGGAGCGCGTGGAGTCAGCACGTCAGGAGTTGTTGACAGTCTGATGCACACTGTTGGCAACGCAATCGTGGATACGTTGGCAGGTGATGAAAAGCGTGGGAAAACAGCGGGGATCTCGACAACGTCCACGCGAAGTGAACTGTTGATGAACGATGGAGTCGCATGGTGTGGTGCAGTTTGTGGCGCCGGTCCACATTTCCCGGCCCTCTACTACTACTACTAGTCTATAAATCACTGTAACTAGCAGTGCCTTTAGCAACCCGGGGAAGCCGATGAAGTTCACGATCACGCGGGAACAACTCCTGGAGGGACTCAACGCCGTCACCGCAGCGGTGCCCACCAAGACGACGCTGCCCGTGCTCGCCAACATTCTGCTCGAGGCGACCAAGGACGGACTGAAGCTCTCCGGCACGGACCTCGATATCGCCGTTGGCACCACCGTGCCGGCGGCGGTGGACCAGGAAGGCGCAATCACGCTACCGGCGCGCAAGCTCCTTGAGCTCGTTCGCGAACTGCCGAGTGCCGGGATCCGGATCACCACGCAGGGTGAGCAGCGCGTCACGATCGAGTGCGGCCGGTCGAAATTCAAGCTGCTGGGGCTGCCACGGGAGGAGTTTCCGGCGTTCCCGCAAGTCGCCTTCGATGGCGCGTCGAAGACCACCGCCCGTGACCTCCAGAAGCTCGTGGCGCACGTTGCGTTCGCTGCAAGCACCGAAGAGAGCCGTCCGATCCTCAACGGCGTCCTGTGGCAGCTCATGCCCGACCGGATGCGGATGGTGGCGACCAACGGCCACCGGCTCGCGAAGATGGAGATCCCTCTGCAGGGGGCCGCGTCGCAGCAGGGTGAGCTGATCGTTCCACCCAAGGCGCTCGAACAGGTCCGCAAGCTCTTCGGCCCGGACGATGAGATCGAGATCGGCAAGAGTGACAATCACCTCGGCTTTCGTTCAGCCACGACACAGGTATTCACTCGCCTGATCGAAGGGCCGTACCCGAACTACGAGCAGGTGATTCCGCGCGAGAACGACAAGATGGCCACGGTGGAGAAGGCGTCGCTGATGGCCGCATTGCGCCGCATGAGCATCGTCGCGTCCGACCAGACCCACCGGATCCGGATGTCGTTTGGTGAAGGTTCGTGTCGGCTGTCGGTCACCACGCCCGACCTCGGCGAGGCGCAGGAAGAGATCACCGTGTCCTACGAGGGCGAGCCGCTCGATATCGGCTTCAACGCCAACTACCTGCTCGAAGTGCTGAAGTACATGCCGACCGACGAGGTACGGCTGACGTTCAAGGCCCCCGAGCGCGCCGCGACAGTGGAACCGGTGGGTTGGGATGATCCGGCAGCGTATCTGACGCTGGTGATGCCGTTGAGGTTGCTGGATTGATTGCGCTGGACTAGACCGGTTGGGTTGAACCGGTCGACGGTCGACCAGTTTCCTATGCCCTGTTGACTCAGCTCGGAGCTCGACGTGATTCGACTTATTCCGCTCTTGACGCTGCTCACTGTCAGCCCGCTTGCCGCACAGGGGAAGAAAACCACATCTGCCAAACCCTTCTGGCCCGACGAAGGCCCACGCACCTGGACCGCTCGCATCACCCGGCCGGCGATCACCGCCAATGACATGCGGGTGCGCCTGTACCAGTTTGCTGACGACTCGATGATGGGCCGCGAGGCCGCAACGCTCGGCGGATGGAAAGGCACCGAGTACGTCGCTCGCGAGTACCAGCGGCTGGGGCTCGTCCCGGGTGGCGACAACGGGACGTACTTCCAGGAGATCCAGTACGGTCAGCTGCGCTACGACAGCACCAGGGTCCAGCTCGCCGTCGCGGGCGCGCCATTGATGCTCGGCAGCCAGTGGATGCCGCTGCTGCCCTCGACGCCGAACATGGTGGCCGGGCGGTTCGCGGGACAGAACGTCACGGTGGTGTATGGCGGTCGCTGGCTCGACTCCACTGTAACGCTCGATCCGGCTGTCGTGCGAGGCAAGGTCGTCGTCTTCTCGCCGGCCGCCGCCGCGGCGCCACGTCCGGCCGGTGTGGCCGCGCCGCGCGACACCCGCGCGAGCATTGCCGGCGCGGCGGGCGTGTTCGTGATCGTCGATCAGCTCACCCGCACCGCCCTCGCGCCCCGCAACGGGCTCATGCCCACCGTCGCGGGCAGCACCGGTGGCGCCGCGATCACCCGCGAGGTGGCCGCGTCGCTATTCGATCGTCCACTCGACCAGTTGAGTGCCGGCGCCCTGGGAAAAAGCGTGTCAGGGAGCTGGACCTACGAGTACACTCGTCCCGAATACCCGGCACGCAACGTGATCGGCATTCTGCCGGGGTCCGATCCAGTGCTCAAGCACCAATACGTGCTGATCGGCGCGCACAA
>JANMSC010000131.1:0-1559 GCA_031388885.1 Gemmatimonadales bacterium
GCGGGGATCTGGGCGAGTATGTCTTCGTCTGGAACCAGTCGATTAGCCATGAATCCTCCTCCATGCCTGTTCTATCAGGTTATGGTGTTTCTCCACCAATCGAAAGGCCCGCAACACGACTTGGCCCGTCATGTGATACACCGCCCAAACCGCGGGAGGTGCTGCCAAGGTCCCCAGCCTGATGACCACGAGTTCTTCCTTGCCACGCTCGATGTGCACGTGCGGCGGCGGATGCTCTCGCGGTGGCCCGTACACTCGGATGACGAAGCCGTCCTCCGTCAGGACCGTTGGCATACGGCACAATAACCCAACGCTTAGGTTTGTGCAAGGAAGGTGTCACCGACGAGGCGGGCATTCGCCTCCTCGGCGTCCGGGCGGAATGCCGCGGCTCGGCGGGCCAAGACGGGCGAAGCGAGCTTCGCCCCTACGGAAACGTTCGATGTGCGAAGGTCCGTGACGCCGCATTCCCTCCGCCGCAGTAATTTCACCCATCCCCACACCGCCCCGCCCCCGATGGAGCTTTCGATGGCCTCGTTCCATTTCGCCCGCCTCACGTGCGCCCTGCTCCTCGGCACCGCGCTGTCCGCCCCGGCTCTCGCCGCGCAGCAAACCGCCGCGACCCTCGACTCGCGCTTCACCCGACGCGAGGTGTCGATTCCGATGCGCGATGGTGTGCGGCTCTTCACCGTGATCCTCACGCCCCGCGGCACGTCCAACCCACTCCCGATCCTGATGTCGCGCACGCCATACGGCACCGACGGCTGGGGCGGCACCCTCGGCATCGCGGTCGGGTTCCGCGAGCTGATCGCTGACGGCTATGTCTTCGTGTTCCAGGACATCCGCGGGCAACACAAGTCGGAAGGCGTCTTCATCATGAACCGCCCCCCGCGCAACAAGGCACTGACCGGCAGCGTAGACGAAGCGACCGACACCTGGGACACGATCGAGTGGCTCCTCAAGAATCTCCCCAACATCAACGGTCGCGTCGGGATGCTCGGCATCTCCTACCCCGGCTTCCTCGTGAACGCCGCGCAGGTCGAGCCCCACCCCGCGCTCAAGGCGATGAGTCCGCAAGCCTCGATGGTCGACACCTGGATGGGCGACGACTTCTTCCACCAAGGCGCGTTCCGGCAATCGTACGGGATCGAATGGGTGCACGGCCGCGAGTCGAAACAGTCGGGCACCGGCCCGCTCAACATCACTCGCTGGGATACGTACGATTGGTATCGGTCGTTCCCCACGCTCGCCGCGCTGGCGCAAGCGACCGGCGCCAACAAGTGGCCGACCTGGCAGCGCTTTGCGCAGCATCCGAGTTACGACTCGGTCTGGCAGCAGCGTGCAGTGCAGCACTACCTGCGGCACACCGCGATTCCGACGCTGACCGTGGGCGGGTGGTGGGATCAAGAAGACGGCTTCGGGATGCTGGCGTCGTACGCGACACTCGAGAAGCACGACACCGCCGGCATTAGCAACCTGCTCATCGGACCGTGGTTCCATGGCCAGTGGTACGACGAGGCCGGCGACTCACTCGGTGCGCTCCGCTTTGGCCGCAACACCGG
>JANMSC010000147.1:0-2410 GCA_031388885.1 Gemmatimonadales bacterium
GGAACGAAGTGCGGTATCCCGGTGAGGAACGCGACCTGGTGGCATCGCAGCAGGTGGCGACGTACGACCTCGCCCCCGAGATGAGCGCGGCCGGAATCACCGATGTACTCTGCCGTGCGCTGGCGCGCCGCGAACACGACTTCTTCCTCGCGAATTTTGCGAACGCCGACATGGTCGGCCACACCGGGGTGATGCCGGCGGTGGTGCGCGCGGTCGAGGCGGTCGATGCGTCGCTGCACCGCGTGCTGGCGGAGGCCGATCGTGTCGGTGCACGGGTGCTGGTGACGGCCGATCACGGCAACGCCGAGATGATGATCGACCCGATCACGGGCGGGCCGCACACCGCGCACACCACCAGTCCTGTGCCGTTCATCGGGGTTGGGGCCGGTATTGGTGCACTTCGCCCGGGCGCGGCACTGTGCGACGTCGCACCAACCATTCTTTCGTTGCTCGCATTGACCCAGCCCATCGAGATGACGGGCCGCTCACTTCTCCAGGACTAGTTACTGATGCCACGTTCGCTCGCTGCCGTACCGAAGTTGCTCGTCGCCTGCACCGCTCTCGTCGCGGTGGTCGCTCCGTCGCAGTTGTTCGCACAGGATGGGTCGCGGGCCATTCCGTCACCATATCGTGAAGTTCGGCACGGGCGCTATGTCGAGCTTATCGGCGGCCAGATTTTCGGCAACGGTGGACCGATTCAGGTGGGTCCACAGGACGGCACCGTGATGGGCGCACGGGTGGTGTTCCGCGCGAAGAACACGGTACAACTTGCGTTCGGTGGCTGGACCGCGGCCACCGAACGCCTGATCGTAAGCGCCGACGACTCGGTCGCCAAACGGGTCAGCGGCCCGATTGATCAGCGGCTGATAGGGGTCGAAGCGGCGATTCAGCTCAACATCACCGGCGGCAAGCGCTGGCACGCGTTCGCGCCGCACATCGGCGTCGCGATTGGCTTGGTCAAGGGAGCCAAGACTCCTGCCGCCGACTCGTCTGGTTACACGTTTGGCAGCAAGTTGTTCTTCGGGCCAAACATTGGAACCAAGATCTTTTTCGGTCAGCGCCTGTTCGTGAAGGCCGAAGCGCGAGCGCTGCTCTGGAAACTCAACTATCCGATCTCGTACAGTGAGGAGCCGACCGGCCAGCCGGGCACACCGGAAGTCCCCAACGCGGTAAATCCGACGGGCAGGCGCGGCGAGTACACCCTGACGCCAGCGGTGTTCGTGGGCCTGGGCTGGGCCTTCTGACCGACGCCGTACACGTGACCCTCACGCGCGTCGTCACCTTTCACGCGCGCCACCGTTATTACCGAGCCGGGTGGGGTGACGCCGAGAACCAGCGGCGGTTCGGCCCCGCAAGTGAAGCGCCGGGTCACGGCCACCTGTATCGTGTGGAGGTTTCGGTGCGCGGGCCGCTCGACGCCGAGACCCAGATGGTGATCGACCTCGCCCTCCTCGACGAGATTCTCGCTACCGAGATCGTGGGGCGGCTCGACGGCCAGCATCTCAACGAGGTCGTGCCGCCGTTCGCCACCGGTGAGGAGCTGCCATCGTGCGAAGCGCTGGCCCGCTGGATCTGGGCGCGGGTTGGGGTGCGACTGAGTGGCGCAGCGCGTCTCGAGCGGGTCCGTGTGGCGGAAGACGACACCTTATGGGCCGAGTGTCTCGCTTCAGGCTGACCTGCCCGCGTCATATCACCGGAGGTTCTGTGCAGCACCGCCCGCTCGTTGCCGCAGCCATCATCCTTTTCGTTGCGATTGCTGGCGCCAGCACAACGGCGGCGCAGGCCACCCGCGATCAATCACGCCTCGTCATCGGAGTCAGCGCCGGGTATATCGGTGGCTCAGGGCTCTGGCACGTCGCCGACCAGCCGATTCGCGCGCCCAACAGCGAGCAGGACGTGTTCAACATCGAGCGCCGCCTCCGGGCGAACATCACCTTTATCGGACAGGGCACCTACTTCCCGAGCGACCACGTCGGCATTACGGGCGAGGTGAGCTACCTCGGCCTCGGGACCACCGACACCTGCATCTTCGTTCCGTCGGCGAATTACGGCTTCAATCGCACGGCATGCGGCGCAATCAATGGCGACGATCGATCGGCATCGGCTGTTGCAGCCACGGCCGGCGTCATGGTCCGCGCGTTGAGCCGCGGGGCGTATCAACCCTACCTGAGGGCCCAGGCAGGTATCGCGCTCGTGCCGAGAAGCACTGTGCCGGTTATCGCGGTCTTCGGTCCGACAGCCAACACGGTGCTGCAGGTCTACCTCAACGACAGCGACAAGGAAGTGAAACCGACCGGTGTGCTCGCGTTCGGGATCTCGACCGCGCCGAGCGCTGGATACCAGTTGCGAGTCGAGGCACGCGCGACGGCGGTGCAACTGCGGGTCGTGTCGGGGCCGACCGCATTCGAGA
>JANMSC010000163.1:0-2978 GCA_031388885.1 Gemmatimonadales bacterium
ACGAGCTCACCCGAGCGCCCAGACGCAGTGTCGCGCCGATGGGATGCAAACCGCGTCAGGAGCGTGGCCACACTTGACGCCTCGAGAAAAAGGCGCTCCCGAAGCGCGATCGGTGCCGTCCGATGCGAGACCCCCACGCACAGCAGGGCGTCTGCGGCACTGGTTCTCGCTACGACGGCCGGTGCCTGAATGGCGCGTGGGCACTCGCCCGCGTCTGCGCGCCGACATGCAGTCGCCGAGTCCCGCACGGAAGGAAACGAGGCCGTGGCGTTCATGAAACGCGCTCCTCCAACGGGCCAGCGTCGTATTCCGCGAGCAGCGGAAGCGTTCGTATGCTTCGCTCGGTCGCCTCGCGCTCCATCACCCGTTGGTAACGCTTCGGCACGTGAGCGCAGCATGGCTCGGATGCCATGTAATCTCCCGTCACGCCAAACGCTCGGGCGCGACTGCCTCCGCAAACCGAGACGTACTCGCACACGCCGCACTTTCCCTTGAGCTGCGAGCGGTCCCGGAGCTGCCTGAACAACGGTGCGTCTCGATAGACCTGCACGAGGTTGTCCGTTCGCACGTTGCCGGCGACGAGAGGAAGAAAGCCCGAGGGCATGATCTCCCCGACATGGCTGATGAACATGAAGCCGTCACCGTCGTTGACACTCCGCGCGCGGCCGATACCGTCTGACAGGGAGAACATCACCCCGGACGTCATGGCGTCGGGGGCAGCACTCCGTTCACCCGCGGCTCGTTCGGCCACTTGCCGCTGGAGAATCACGCGCGAGTACTGCGGTGCCGCGGTTGCCTTCACGTCGAACGGCGCCGTTCGGGACAGATCGTACATCTTGTGGAAAACCGCCTCGAACTCGTCGGCGCTCGCGAGATCCTCCGGCTTGGCGCGTCCGACCGGCACGAGGAAGAACACCTCCCAAAAGACGATGCCCAAGCGCGTCATGAGCGCCGCGAGTGCGTCAAAGTCACCCGCGTTGTGCCGGCCGATGACAGTGTTCACCTGCGTGGAGAGCCCAATTACCCGGCAGGTCTCGAGAATGCGCACGCCGCAAGCAAAGGAGCCCTCGACACGGCGGAAATCGTCATGAATCTCGGGACACGAGCCGTCCAGACTCACGGCCAGGCGCGAGATTCCTGCCGCCTGGAGGCCGCGAATTGCCTCTGGCGTCGCGCGATCGGTCGTTGCCGGAGTCGCGGCCATGCGCAGCCCGAGCTTGGATCCGTAATTGATGAGGTCGAAGACGTCATCGCGCTGCAAACAGTCGCCGCCGCTGAGCACGAAGACCACGGGCCCGAACTCGCGTACTCGGCGCAACATCGCTTTCGCTTCTTCGGTCGAGAGCTCGGCAGGGTGGCGAACTGGAACCGCTTCGGCGCGGCAGTGCCGGCAAGCCAGTGCGCAGGCGCGGGTCGTCTCCCAGATGACGACAAAAGGGGACTGCGCAAAGTCGAAGTCGGCGATGCCGGCTCGGCCATGACCGCGTGCTGGCTTCATCTCGCCCTCCCTGAATGGGGCACTGTGCCTCTGCCCGTCGCTGGCGTAATTGCCACATCATACGCGCCGCCGCCCGGTGGCAGGACGCCGATACTTACAAGGTTACGGGGGCCAGGACCGCCCAGCAGTCGGGAGAACTACGCGCCCGCCGTCGGCCGCGCGCCTACGCGAGCTCGGGCATATCCCGACCGGGACAGGGCGCATGGAAGCAGTCCCGCGACCTCGAGCGTCGTGCCGAGAAAGAACGACGGGAGCGGGTTGGAGCGACGGATGGGGGAGTACGCTGCTCAGCCACCGCGCGCGAGCCGCACGGCGACGACGACGACGAGAACGCCGAGGAGGGCGTTCGCACGCGCGAGGTGGGCCGCACGCTGTCGGAGGGAGAATGCCTCGTCCGAGCCGGGTTGCGCACGAACAGCGCGCGGGCCCTGGACGAAATCATGCACCGCGCTCACGGCGATCATGGTGACCACGGCCACCAGCTTGATCGCCAGGGCGTGGCCCATTGGGGTTCGCCAGAACACCGGGGACCCGAGCACGCCGTCCCACCCCAACCACCCCTTGTAGTGAAGATTGACGACGCCAGTGACCAGGAGAATCCCGATGGCCCACCAGCCCGTGGTGCGAAAGCGGAGTCCGAGTTCCTGGAACAGACGCTGTCGGAGTGCCGGTGGCTCCACGGCGCGGAGGACTGGCGCCCCGATCAGGCCGAGAAAGAACATTCCGCCAACCCAAAGCATGGCGGCGAGCACGTGGACCGTCACATTGGCGTAGTAGAGCGATGACATCGCTTACCGGCCAGCCCGGAGGCACGGCGCGATCGTGGCGAGCGCGACACGCGGTTGGTCGAGCCTACGCCAAAGTATAGGGATCGCAGCACGCATTATTGATCGGTAGCTCGAGCACGGAAAGTTGAGGGAAGTAAGTCAAGGTAGTCAGGGGTCGAGTTGGGAGGCCGGGCACCAGTCCTCCATTCGCAGTCGTGTGCCCCGGGTCTGGCGAGGCGTGTTACGGCCCCGGTCGCCGGTTCGTCCTGACTACGTGGCGACCCGATATGCGGCAAACGATGGGACTGCTACCCTGTCCCGCGCGCGAATTCTGCGTTACTCTATCGTCGTGAGGACGACGGAGCAGGAACTGCTCGCTGATCAGGACGACTCTGATCAGCGCATCATTTATCGCGTGCTCGCGGGCGACCGCGATGAATTTACCGTGCTGATCACTCGCTACAGTGATCCGCTGTATCGTCACGCGCTGTGCATGACTGGCAGCCCGGACGTCGCCGAAGACATCCTCCAGCTTTCCTTCATCAAGGCGTATCAGCATCTCGCGGAAGTTCGCGGGCGGTTCGATGCCTGGGTGTTTCGGATTGTGGCGAACGGGTGCAAGGACTGGCTGAAGAACATTCGCCGTTCGCATCTCAGCTACGAAGAGGACGATCAGCCGTCGGGCTTCGCGACCCCGGAAGAAGAGCTCGACC
>JANMSC010000178.1:0-5251 GCA_031388885.1 Gemmatimonadales bacterium
GATCGTCGGGATTCAGGTTCGACGCCAGCGTATCTTCGAGAATCGCGTCGTAAGTGTCGCTCCACACCGTGATGAAGTAGTTGCCGGAGAGCGTGCCTTCAGGAATGACCACCTGGCTCGCGCCCAGATAATCTTCACCGACTGCGAGATTGCCGGTGTGTGTGACCGAGCCGAGCAGGACATCGCCTTTGCTGGCACCGGGTCGGAGCTTGTTGCGCGCCAGCCAGAAGGTGTCGGTCCAGCTATCGAGCGCCGCGGATTCGCCGCGAGTCGTGTTGCTGCCGCGGTTTGCCACGGTGTAACGCACTTCGATGCTGGCGCCATGCACGGCCTGGTCGGGGGCGACCACGTCGCCGGTGACCAGGTCGCCAAACGGCACCGGATCGACATAGAAGCGCGCTGCCCTGACGTTGTTGCTTTCGTTGGGGTATTCGTCGATGTTGTTGTTGCCGTCGGCCACGACGATCAGGTACGCATCCCCGCGGTAGCGGATCGGGATCGCGACCGTAGCGCTGTCGGTGGCGTAGCTTTCGGTCGGCGCAAGCGCGCCGCCGTTGTCGAATTGCCCTACCAGCACGTCGTCGCCGCTGAGATTGGCGTCGAGCGACAGGAAGACTTTGTCTTTCCAACGGCCGCTCGTGGCCTCGGGCCCCTGGTTCGTGATCGTGTAGCGCATGGACGCGCTCGTGCCTGCGGTGACGTGGTCGGGAACGCTCACCGTGCCGACGCGCAAATCAGGCCGGTCGTTCAGGCTGACTTCGGTGATAGCGGTCGAGGCCAGCGTGTTGTTGTCGCGTGCCGAGCCGTGTTCGTAAACCTGGCTGCCCGCAACGCCGAGGCTGGAGTTGGTGATGACCTTGACGCGGTAGAACCCTTCGATCTTGGCGGGCAGACGGACTTGTTCGGTTCGACCGTAGCGTATGCCCGACTCCAGGCCCCGATCGTAGGTAAAGCTTCCCAGCGTCACCGTGCTGCCGCTGGCGCCGGCGGGAATCAGCACCACCGTATCGATCCACACGCCGCTCGCTCTCGCTTCGCCCTGGTTGACTACACTCCACGAAACGTCGATCACCGCACCTTCCTGTGCGCTGCCCGGCAGCGTGATGGTCTCGACTCTGAGGTCGGGCGACGTCGACAGCTCGACAGGAATCGCCGCGGTGCTGCCCGTATTGTTGTTCGCGTGGATGAACTCGAACGGGCCGCCGGTTCGCACGTTGACGTAGTATTCGCCCTCGATGCCTTCCGGCAGAGTCACATCGATGCTGCGGCTGTAGCGGTCGCCGACCGCAAGCTGGCCCAAATGGCTCGCCGACCCGAATTGCGTGACGATACCGGTGCCGTCCGGATTACGGCTCAGCCATAACTGTTCCGACCATGCGCTGGTGCTGGTAAGGCCGATGCCGTTGTTGACCACCTCCCAGGTAACGTGCAGCGGACGGCCGCTCGCGGCCGTGCCTTGTGCCGTAACCGATTTCACTTGAAGATCGGCGTAGGGGATGGGCATGACGTCGACGTCGTGACTGATACGCCCAATGTTGTTGGCTTCGGCGTTGTTCTCGAAGACTTCCGACTTCGCATCGCTTACCACGAATAGCTTGTAGCGTCCCACGGTGGCCGCGGCCAACTGCACGCGTTCCTCGCGGCTGTATGCACCGCCCACCGCCAGCCCGCCCTCGTGCCGATACTCACTAATCACCCGATCATCGCCGTTGCCGGCAATGTCATCGCTGGAAAGAATGACCCTGTCGGTCCAGGCCGTTATGCGGCCGGCCCCGGTGCCCTGGTTGGCCACGGTCCATGAGACTTCGATGCTTGCCGGGTCATCGATCGTGAGCGCGGGCGCCGTCACCCCGCTTACCGCCAGGTCGGCATAAGCCGCGATGTCCACCGTAGCCACCACGGTCTTGCTGTTGTTGCCGCGCACGCTCTCGCGCAACTGCGACGACGCGTTGGCGATGACCACCACTTGGTACTCGCCGGAGAACTCGAGCGGCACGAGGACGTCGGCAAACGCATCGTAGGAGCCACCGGTGGCAAGCGGCCCGCTTAGCTGCGCGCTATGCTGGACTGCAGCCACCAGTCGTTCCTGGCCGTTTTTCGACATGAAAACCTGGTCGACCCAGTCGCCGAGCGCGCGCCCACCGGAGTTGGCTACGGTCCATTCGACATGCAAACTCTCGCCCGAGCGCACCAGCCCCGGTCCTCGCACCGACGACACGGCCAAGTCAGGGTAGGCCACGAACACAGTTCCGCCTGCGGCCTGGTTGTTGCTTTCCGCGTTGCGTTCGTAGACCGTGTTATCCACATCGGTCTGCACTATCCATCTGAACTGCCCCTCGCGGAAACCGTCCGGGATCTTGAAACTTACGCTACGGCCGGCCGCTGGATTTGCGCCCAGCGATTCGTTGATCCAGTTGTCGGCCATGGCCACCAGGCCACCCGCGCCGGTGTCCAGATAGACGCGGTCGCGCCAGGGGCCTCGCGCCACGCTTTGGCCAGCGTTCGTGGCCGTGTAAGTCACGGTGACCGTGTCTCCGGGCAACGCCGCGGCTGGCCCTGCCACAGCGGAGACCGTCAAGTCCGCGGTCGGCGCGAGCTCGATCCGCATCAGCGTCGGGCTCGCGCCGACGTTGTTTGCGGTGCGGCCGTTTTCGGTAAGGATGCGGCCGGCGTTCGTATCGACCAGCACGTAGTAGTCACCCTGCAGGTCGCGCGGCAGCGTCAGGAAGGCCTGGGCGGTGTAGGTCCCATTCGGCCCGAGCGCGCCGGCATGCGCCACGGAGCCCGAAAGATTGATATCGTCTGCGCTGACTGTGGCGTCGAGCGACAGGACCACGCTGTCGTTCCACAATGCCCGGTCAGTGATGGCATCGCCTATGTTGCGCACCTGCCAGCGCACCAGCACATTCTCTCCGCTCTGCGCGATCTGCGCAGCAGCGACCGTCTCGACGGCCAGATCCGCGTGGGCGGCCGTGATCGCGATCGGCGCCGGTGTGGCAGTGTTATCGGCGCGGGTATCAGGCTCCAGCACTTCGCTCGCGGCGTCCGCGCGAAGCATCAGCAGGAAGCTGCCGTCGAGTGTCGTCGGCAGCACGACCGTGCGCGTCTCGCTGTAGCTCGCGCCGATTGCGAGCGGCCCGGTGTGACGCACCTCGACCAGCACCAGATCGTCGGCGTTGCCAAACGTCGCATCGGTGCTCAGCACGATCCGATCCGTCCATGCCCCCGTCGCCGCCTCGACTCCCTGATCCTTCACGGTCCAGCCGAGGTCTATCGTCCCGCCGCCGCGTCCCGTTGTGGGCGCAGTAAATGCCGTTACCGCCAAATTCGGATACAGGCGCTCGACGGAGTTGACGCCAATCTGCGCGGTGTTGTTCGATTCCGCATTAATGCCGGTGTTGACTTCGCCGATCGCGCCGACCCCGGAGGCGTTCTGATCCGCAGTCACTGTAATCCGCAGATCGCCGACGCCCCGCGCACCGTCGGGAACGCGAAAGGTGTAACTGCGCGCGCGCGACTCGCCCGGCCCCGGCCGCGAATTCCCAGGCAGCGCCGGGTCGTAGAAGACGGCCGAATTGAGAAGTTGCTCGCCGGTCGTCGTGTTGACGATCACCACGCGATCGAACCAGCCCTCCGTAAGCCTAGTAGTTCCTGCGTTGAGGTCGTCCCAGGCGACGGTGAGATTGCTGCCAGCCTGTGGCTGCTGCGGCGTCACGCGCAGGTTTGCGACCTGCAGGTCTGGCGCGGAAAGAACCGTCACCGTCGCGAGGTTGTTGGTTTCACCGGTGCCGCCCGCGTTGAATTCGAACAGATTCCCGGCGCGGTCGGTCGAGACCTGAAAGTCGAATCGGCCACTCGCGTTGGCACCGGTCGGCCATAGCACGACCGCGGAGCGATCGCGTCCGTCTCCCGCAACGATCGGACCATTGCCGCTCGCAGACTCGTCGTACGGAACGCTTACGGTGGCGACGACCTGATTCGTACTGGTATTGCGTACGACGATCTGATCGGTCCAGGATCCGCCGCTGGCTTTGTTGCCCGCATTGCTGATCCGCCAATGAACGTTAACCGGTGAGCCCGGCGTCCACCCCACAGGAGGATCGATGGTGACGTTGGTGACGAGCAGATCCGCGTACGGCGCAAGCTGGGAGTTGATGGTCAGACTGGACGAGTTATTCGCCTCTCCGGTCGAAGTGCTGTTTTGCTCGACGATAGAATTGTCGATGTCGGTCGACACCGTGAAAACGAGAGTGCCAGCTCCGCTGGATCCCTCAGGCAGGGCCAGCGAAACTTGCCGGCTGACCGACTGGGATGGCGCGAGCGGGCCAGCAGCGTAAGGCACGATGAGATTGGCGATAATCTCGTTAGTGGTGGTGTTGCGCACGAGCACCCGATCGCGCCACGGCCCGGTGGCGTCGCCGTTTCCGGTGTTGACGTCTGACCATGTGAGCGCGACGGTCACACCGGACTGGATGGAGCCAGTGGCGGTAACGCCAAGGTTAGCAACAGACAGATCCGGCCCTGGAATGCCCGTGAGCCCTATGATAGGGACGGGTGCGGCGAGCGGAGAAGGAACGACGTTGAAGCCGTAGTTCACCGTGCCCGTGTTGAAGTAGCGTCCCTCCAGCAACAGCGTGTAGCTGCCGTCATGCGGCAGCACGAGCTCGTTATCGGCGACAAAGGTCGGCCCGAACACCATGCCGCCATTCGGATCGATCAGCCGCCAGTAGATCGCGCCCCCCGCCTGCGTGCGCCAGTCGAAGTACAGCCGCTGCCCCGCACTCCCGCTGAATTGGTAGAGGTCGGTCTCGTTCGCAGGATTGAGACTTCCGCTGACCGCCGTGCCGGGCGTAATCTGTGGCGCGCTACCGACATCGAGCAGCCGGAATGCATAGCTCGGCGTCGCGTCTCCCGCACCGTCCACCGTGAGCGTGTAATCCCCCGCCACCAGGGTAAGGAGCGGATTACCGCCGATGTCCGCAGAATCGGAGCTCGTCAATGCACGGCTGCTCACCAGCGCTCCGCGCGGCCCCGCCAGCGACCACAAGAGCCCCGAGGTGTTTGACAGCACATCGAAGTACGCCTGCGTCGTCTGCGTCAGACTGAACGTGTACAAATCGCGCTGCCCCGCGTGCGCGATCTGTCCGCTCACGGTCTCACCGATGCTCATCGCTGCCGTGTCGTCACTCACCGGCTGCAGGTTGAAGCTGTAGTCCACGGCGCCCGTGTTAAACCGATACCCCTCCAGCAT
>JANMSC010000221.1:0-6493 GCA_031388885.1 Gemmatimonadales bacterium
CCAGGTCGGCCACCACGCCCAACGGCACGAGGGCGCCCGCCGGTGTGCGAATCGTTAGGCGCTCGAGGGCCGAGATGTCGTTGCGGTGGGCGTCGGGGTATCGCACCACCAGTCCGATTCGGCGCGGGCCGTCCACGAGCTCGCTGGCCACGCGTGATCCCATGGCCAGTTCCAGCGCTCGCTGCACGTCGGCCACCGACAGTCCGTATTGCGCCAGCGCCTCACGCTTGATGCGAATCGCGATCTGTCCCGACCCTTCGCTCACTTCCACCGATACGTCGGCGCTTCCCGGCACACGCTGCAGAATGCGGGAGAGCTGCGCCGCCACCCGCTGATTCCGCTCGATGTCCGAACTCACCACCTTGATCCCGAGGTCGGTCCGGATTCCGCTCTCCGCTTCGTCCAGCCGCATGGCCAGTGGTTGCGTAAAGGAAATGGTGAGGCCCGGCAGCACCGCGAGCGCAGAGTCGAAGGCGCTCACCATCCCCTCGGGTGAGTCGGCGGTGGTCCACTCGTTCTCGGGTTTGAGAATCACGTACATATCGCCCTCGAAGAGTCCCATGGCCTCGGTGGCCAGGTCGGGGCGCCCTTCCTTGGTCACGACCGTGACCACTTCGGGGAATCGCATCACGATCCGCTCGGCCTCGGTCGAGAGTCGCGTCGCTTCGTCGAGCGAAATGGAGGGGAGTCGCCGCGTGTTGATGAGAATCGAACCCTCGTTCAGCTTGGGCATGAACTCCGTGCCGATCCAGCCTAACGAGGCAACTGCCATCACCACCATCGCCACCGACCAGCCTACCAGCGTGAAGCCGCGACCGAGAATCCATTCCAGCGTCCGCGAATATCGGGTGCTCAGCGACTCGAAGAAGCGGCTTGGCTTGACGTCGTGGTGATGCAGCAACCAGCCGCTGATGGAGGGCACGTACGTCAGCGCCAGCATCAACGAGCCCAGCACCGCCGTCACCACGGTAAAGGCCATGGGTTTGAACATGCGTCCCTCCATCCCGTCAAGCGTGAAGATCGGGATGTACACCGCCACGATGATGGCTATGCCAAAAAGAATCGGTCGGCCCACCTCCACCGCTGCCGCCTGGAAGAGGGTGAATCGTTCGCGCTCCGTTCCCTGCTCCAGACGTCGCACGAAGTTCTCGACCATCACCACCGAGGCGTCGACGATAAGTCCGAAGTCGAGTGCCCCCAGACTCATGAGATTCGCCGAATAGCCGAAGACGTACATCGCGGCGAAGGCGATGAGCATCGACAGCGGAATTACCGACGCGACAATGAGCGACGCCCGCACGTTGCGCAAAAAGAGAAAGAGCACGGCAACGACCAGAATGCCGCCCTCTACCAGGTTCTTGACCAGCGTACGCGTGGTGCGGTTGACCAGTTCGGTCTGATCGTAAAACGGCGTGATCTCGACATGCGTCGGAAGTGCGGCACGAATCTCGTCCATGCGGGTGCGCACCGCCTTGATCACTCGGCGCGAATCGGCGCCCTTGAGCTTCATCACCATGCCGCTCACCACCTCGCCTTCCCCATCCTTTGTCACCGCCCCTTGACGGGGAGCGGCGCCCGACGTGACGCGCGCGACGTCGCCCACCCGCACCGGCATGCCTGCGGTCGACGTGATGACAATCTGCGCGACGTCGGCGCCGCGCTCAATGCGGCCGAGGCCGCGCAGCGTGTACCGCTCGCCTCCACTCTCGAGATACGATCCACCGAATGACAGGTTGTTGTCGGCCAACGCACGATGGACATCGTCGATGGTCAGTCGGCGCGCCGCCAACCTGATGGGATCGACCTCCACCTGCACCTGCTCGGTGAAACCACCCCACGTATTCACTTCGGACACGCCAGCCACCGTGCGCAGACGCGGACGGATGGTGTACTCCTGTAGTGTCTTGAGTTCGGTGGGCGACAGGGAGTCGCTGGTCACCACGTACTGATACAGCTCCCCCATCGGCGTGGAGACGGGGCCTAACGATGGTTCCACGCCGAGCGGCAGTAGTCCTTTGGCGTCGCCAAGGCGTTGGGTGACGAGGGTCCGGGCGAAGTAGATATCCATGTCGTCCGGAAACGGCACGGTGATCAACGACAGGCCGAACTTCGATACCGACCGCACCTGCTCGGCGCCCTGTATCCCCATCAGCGACGATTCCAACGGGTAGGTCACGAGGCGTTCCACATCTTCCGGCGACATGCCCGGCGCGACCGCAATGACGTCGACCCGTGTACCAGTCAGATCGGGGAAGGCGTCGAACGGGAGGCGCATGAGCGCGGCCAATCCAAGACCGACGATGGTGAGCACGCCTCCGACAACAAAGAGACGCTGCCGTAGCGAGAACTCGATGAGGCGCCGCATGTTTAGCCGCCGCGTCGCTTGAGAATCTCCGCCTTGGCCACTGCGGCACCGCCAACAATTACCGTCGCACCGCTGTCGAGACCGGCCACGACCTCCGCGCGATCGCGTGTCCGGCGCCCGATGCGAACGGGAATCGCTTCCAGGCGAAGCGACTCACCGCGCGCTTCGGCGGCGATGACGACCGTATCACCTTCGAACGACTGCACCGCGCCGGCGGGTACCGTGGCCACCACGCGCCCGGCCGGGCCGAGTAGCTGGGCGCTGACGAACATCTCCGGCTTGAGGAGTCCGCTGTTGTCGGTAACCGCGGCATGGACTTCCACCGTTCGTGTGAGCGTATCAACCGAGGGAAAAACACGCGTTACCCTGGCCCTGAACGCCCGCTCCGGATGCGCACCGACCGAGAATTCGACCGTCGCACCGACCCTTGCGGCAGCAACGGCCGCATCCTGGAGCTGCATCACCAGCGTGAGGGCGGTGGGGCGGCTCACCGTCACCAGCGGAGCGCCTACCGTCACGACCTGTCCCGGTTGCGCCTCGCGGGAGATGACCAGTCCATTCAACGGCGCGCGCACAAGTGCCCAATGCTCGTCGTAGTCGTCTGGTTTTGGGCCGCTGCCCACCAAATGATCCAGCATGTCGGTTGCGCGGCCGACTTCTGCCGCCGCACCGTCGCGGACGGCCTCGGCATCGGTGCGCGCACCGCGCACGCGCTCCAGCTCTGCCAATCCGAGCGCTTTCAATGTGTAGAGTCGCTCGGCGCGCTCACCGGCACTTTGCGCCACGCGCGCGTTGGACTCGGCGCGCGTCATTTCGGCTCGGGCGCGGGCAATTGCGGCGCGCGCGTCCATCATCTCGTGACTGTGGATGGCCACCAGCACTTGATTCGTGCGCACGCGGTCGCCGGGCATGACGTACACCCTCATCACGCGACCCTCGACCACCGAGCCGAGCGGTGCCGTGTTGGCCGCATCGAGCGTGAGGCGGGCCGGGACGCTCCACGCATCGCGCCAGGCGCTACGGGTGACGGGCGCCGTCGTGAAGCCGGCAAGGCGTACCGATTCGGCCGAGAGGAGCGCAGTGTCGGCGGGCATGGACTCGCTCTCGGCTTGTAGAACCGGCGCCCCTTCGCTCTGGCCCGAGCAGCCTAACGCGGCTGCAACCAGTACTACAAGGGGCACGGCACGCAGACCACGGCACTGCATCAGGGCATCTCCAAAAGTGGCGCGCCCAAGGCGCGATTGAGCTCGAGCACGGCCAGGTGAATCTCAATCATCCATCGCAGGGCGGCCGCGCGCGACTCGGCGCGCGCGCGTTGCGCTTCCACAAGTTCTATCAGCGAGGTGGCCCCCTCGCGATAGGCGGCTTCGGCTATCTGTGCGACTTCGGTGGCCCGCCCATCGATGCCCGCCGCGCCACTGGCCACGGCATCGCGCAGCGCGCTGTACGCACGAATGGCCGCGCTCACCTCGCCGCGCACCCGATTCTCCGCATCGCGAAGCTCGGCGTTCGCCACCAGCCATTCGCCCTGTGTGCGCTGGCGGGGCCCATCATTCCGGCTGAACAGGGGCAGCGGCACGATCACGCCCACCAATCCTGTGGTAAAGCCCGCTGTCTGTTTGTAACCGGTGACCAGCTGGAGGTCCGCAACTACGCCGCGCCGTTCGGCGGCGGCTCGGCGCTCGGCTTCGGCCGCCGCGTGCCGGAAGGCGGCCAAGTCGGGGCGCTCGGACTCGGCGCGCCTCCATGCCGTGCTCTCATCGGGAGGGGCGGCGAGCCGAGTCAGTAACGGCACGCGAGCCAACGTGGGGAGGGAATCGAGGTGCATGCCTAACGCGCGGGCGAGGTCGGCGCCGGCGCGTGCCGCCTCGCCGCGCGCCGATGCCTCGGTTATGCGCGCGCGGTCGGTCTCCAGCCGCGTGCGCATTGCCACCACTTCGGCCACCGCCCCCTCTTTGAATCGCGTGCCGTCAAAGTCCGCCACCCGCTCGCGACCCTCGCGCTCGTCGCGGGCTATGGACAGCAATTCGGCACCAAGTGCCGCGCGCCAATAGCTGCGCACCACGTCGCTCTCGTGCTGCCTAACGGTGGCCGCCGAGTCGGCCCGCCCGCGGGCGGTGAGTTGGGCCCCTGCGGCCCGAATGGCCAGCCGGCGCCCCGTGACGTCCAGCGGGAGCTGTAGCTGGGTGAAGATGTCTGGCTGCAACGGACTGTTGAGATTTTCGCGCCGCCACTCCAACGTCGGGTTCGGAAAGGCTCCGTCATTGCGCGCGCGCCCCTGGGCGATCATCCGACGTCCTGACGCGACCGCCACCAGCGGTGCATGCGTGCGCGCTCGCGCCACCGCGTCGGCCAGGGTCATCCCCCCCTCCTGTCCCCACACGGGCGTGGCGACGCACGCCATCATGAATAGCACGGATTTCATGGGGAGCATCCTAACGGGCGCGAATGAATCGGGAATGAACACGGCGGCTCAAGGTCCCTCCCTGCTCACGCAGGCTGCGCGACTCCGATGGCGGCAACTGCGGTCGGCGTTGACGGCGGCGCTGCGGGGGGAAAGACGACTCGCATGAGCGTGCCACCGCGCGGGCTCGGGCCGACACTAATCGTGGCGCCGTGTTGCGAGGTAATCCAGGCGGCGATGGCGAGACCAAGTCCGCTTCCCTCCGGCGCGCGCTGCCGCGCTGCGGTTCCGCGGAAAAATCGTTCGAAAATTCGATCTCGATCTGCCACGGGAATGCCAATGCCGGAGTCGTGAACCTCCAGTACAGCGCGTCCGTTCTGCTGTAACACCCGCACACCGACATTACCGCCCGCCGGGGTGTACTGCAGTGCGTTCTGGAAAATGACGCCAAAAAGGCGCGCGGCGAGCCGCGCATCCAAACAGGCCCGAGCTTCGCCAAGTTCATCGATCTCGACCCTAATGCCTCGTCGATTGGCTTCGGCCTGCCACGGCGCAAGGGCATCGGCCACGACGTCGTCGAGGTACGAAATGGCGAGCATCGCCCCCGAGCTGCCGGCATCGGCCCGGGCAAGTTGCATGAGCTCATCGACCAGCGATGATGCGCGACCAAGATCGTCGTGAATGCGCGAGAGTGCCTCTCGATCCACTCCAGATGGTGGCGCGCTGAGCTGCGATTCGGCCTCGCCCAGCATTCGCGCCAACGGTGTGCGCAGCTCGTGGGCGGCGTCGGCGAGAAAGCTTCGTTGCTGCGTCAACGCGCCATCCAATCGATCGAGCAGCCCGTTGAACCGTCGTCCCAAGCGTCCCAACTCGTCATCGGGGTCGGCAATAGGAAGGCGACCACTCGCCGAGCCGACCGTGATTCGCTCTGCAGCCTCTGCCATGCGTGCCACCGGTCGTAGCGCGCGGCCGGTCACCAGCCACCCCGCGAAGGCGGCCAGCGCTACCGCCAGCGGGAGCGCGAGCAGTGTGGCCTGATCGATGCGTCGTATTGCGGACGTGAGGCCGGCGACACTCACGTGCAGCCGAACGTTCCACCCAGGGGCCAGCTTCTCATCAAGTGGAACCACGAGAACTCGTACCGGGAGCCTGAGCGGACTGGCGCCCTTCGACAGCCGAGCCTTGGCGAAGACCGTGGAATCGGGTCGTAGAAACTCGAGCCCCAACCCCGCGAACACCAACTCACCGGAAAGGTGCGAAACCGTGACGTCGACCGCGCGATACTCGGCGAGCTCGGCCCGAAAAAAAGATCGCACGAGCTCGACGGAACGATCCACGGATTCTTCGTGCTGAACGGCGAGCGCGCGACGCGACCAGGCGCTCATCGACAGTACGGCTACCAGCAGGAGGACGAACGCGCTTCCCGCGTACCACGCCGTAAGGCGACGGCGGATGCGGGGACTATGTTTCATCGCGCGCGCGCGTGGTGCGGAGCCCCCAGACGATAGCCTGCGCCGCGAATGGTCGAGACCATCGGCATCTCGCCCACGTCGTCAATTTTCTTACGAAGGCGGGCGATGTAGACGTCGATGACGTTGCTGGCCGGATCGTAGTTGTCGTCCCAGGCATGCGCACTGATCTTCTCCCGCGTGACCACCTCACCTTGGTGGCGCATGAGATACTCGAGCACCGCATATTCCTTGCTGGTGAGCGAGATCACCCTC
>JANMSC010000351.1:0-2557 GCA_031388885.1 Gemmatimonadales bacterium
GATCCTGAGTGCGGCGGCGAATGAGTTCGTGATTGTCAGCAACACTTGCGGGGCCACCCTTGCGCCGACCGCGAACTGCCTGGTGACCCTGGGCTTTGTCCCGCAGGCGTCGGGCGCGCGCAGCGGCACTCTGTCGATCTCCTCCGATGCCGCCGGCAGCCCGCACGGCGTCATGCTGAGCGGCACCGGGGCGTCCGCGTCCGACACACAGTCGCCGACGATCCCGTCGCTGTCCTTCCCGACGACGACCTCGAGCACCGTGTCCTTGAGCTGGAGCGCTTCGACCGACAACGTTGGCGTGACGAGCTACAAGATCTTCCGTGGTACGGGTGGCAGCGGCGTCACACAGACGTTGGTAGGTCAGCAAACCGGCATGCCGCCGCCGAACGGGTATACCGACTTCAGTTTCGTGGGCAACGTAGTGTCTCCGGGCACGACCTACGGCTATTCGGTGCAGGCCTGCGATGCGGCCAACAACTGCTCGGCAAGTTCGAATACACAAAACGTGACGACCAAGCTCGCGCCGCGGGTGTTCATCACAGCGTCGGGACCGACGGTGCCGACGGTGCCGTTCGTGAACGAGAACGGCACGCTGCAACTCGTTGCCAAGGTGGCGACGCCCTCGGGCGCGCTACAAACGCCGATGGGTATGCCGACCTGGTCGGTGCTTTCGGGGCCGGCAAGCGTGAATCCGACCTCCGGCCTGATGACGGCGGGCGCCGCCTCTGGCACCAACCAGCCGGCGCTCGTGCAGGTGAGCTACAGCGATGCCGGGCAGACGGGAGGCGCCACGGTGACCGCGACGCTCGAGGTGATCGTACAAAAGGGCCAGGACAAATGGCAGCGCTTGGCGGGTCAGCCCGGACAGGGCGGGGAGATCTTCACGCCAACCACGGTGTTCAATACCAGCACGCTGCTGGCTTCCGTGCACGCCAGCGGCATCTTCAAGAGCACCGATGCCGGCACGACCTGGTATCGCGCGGGTCTGGGGCTCACGAGTGACCGCGTCCGGTCGCTCACGATCGTCAACGACGGGACCAACAACGTGGTACTGGCCGCCACCGAGGACCGGGGGATCTTCCGTTCCGTCGACCAGGGCGAGAGCTGGTCGCCAGTCGTCACCGGTCCGAGCTGCAACTATGTGCGCAATATTCGTTCGTTCGCCACGAACGGGACTGCGATGATCCTTGCCAGCACGCACACCTGCGGCATGTGGAAGAGCGTGGACGGAGGCTTGAACTGGACGGCCTCGAACACCGGTCTGACCACGACGCCCATCTGGACGATCGGGGGCCCGATATTTGTGGCAGGCATCAACTACCTGTATGCCGGAACCGAGGGCGGTGGTTTGTATCGCAGCTCGGATCTGGGCGCAACCTGGACGCAGACCAACAATGGGCTGTCCGGTCCCAACGGGCTGAACGTCTGGGGCGTGTTCCCGCAGGCCGCCTATCAGCTCGCACAGGTGGAAGGCGCGGGGGTCTTCCGCAGCTCCGGCGCGCCGGGCAACGAGATGTGGGTGCCGAGCAATGCCGGGCTGCCCGCACCGTCTTCGAACTGGCAGTTCGCCATCGGCGGTCAGCCTGGGTCGGCCGACACGGCGTTCGTGTCGGTGGAGGGCTCGGGGGTGTACCGCAGCACCGATCAGGGCCAGAGCTGGCAGTTGTACGCGGCGACGCCGAATGTGCGTTCGTTCGGCGGGCCGAGTTTCGTCAACTTTGCGCTGGATCCGCAGTATCTGGGTTCGGGCGGTGGGGTTTACCGCAACTCAGGCGGTGGCGGGTTCGTGCCCATCACGAACGGCTTGCCCGACGGGTTCGTGTACACGACGACGACCGAAGCCTCGAGCGGCTACCTGTTCGCCGCGGCGGACGCCGTGTACCGCAGCACCAATGGCGGGGCGAGCTGGCAGAACGTAGGCGCGGGGGTGGGCAGCACGGCGAACGCCGGCACGCTGATCTCCACAGGCGCCGGACTGTTCGTCACTACGCCCAACCGCGGCATCTTCAAGAGCACGACCAGCGGCAACAGCTGGGCGCCGTTCAACACGGGATTGCCGGGGGCGCTGCTCAATCAGTCGGTGAACCTGAGGATCGATGCGGCCAACTCGAATGTGATGTACGCGTTGTTCCCGGTACGCGCTAACGGAGTGTTCCGCTCCTCGGGCGGGGGGGCGTGGGCATCGATCACGGGCGACCTGCCGGTGGCTGCGCAGATCACGCGTGCGATCGCCAACGACGCGACCACGGGTGCCTTGTACCTCGGCACGAACGATGGCCTGTACAAGAGCGTGAACGGCGGGGCCAACTGGACAGCGGTGTTCACGGGGAACCGGGTCGGCCAGGTGCGCGTCGACCAGGCTACGAGCCCGGCGACGGTGTACTGGTCGGTGTTCAAGACCGATCTCGCGGAAATGCCCACGAGCGCAAGCGGTCTGTATCGCAGTACGGATGCGGGCGGCACGTTCACTCAGATCCTGGCATCGACGGCGGTGCCGAATTTCCGCGTCCTGCGCAACGGCATCGCTGTAAGCCTGTATGTGGCGTCCTCGAACGGA
>JANMSC010000257.1:0-4770 GCA_031388885.1 Gemmatimonadales bacterium
GCGCCTTCCAGTCGTCGAGCCAGGCGCCCGCCCGATCGTCACCTTCGCTCGCACTTTTGACGGGTGGCGCTGACTCGCCGGCCGGGATGCGGTCCTCGACCCAGGCGGTGAAGAGCGCCGTCGCGACTTCGCGTACGGCGCGTCCTTGCAGCGCGCTTTTCGACTTTATTCGCCGGTAGAGGTCGTCGGAGAGATCGATGCTGGTCTTCATGGGAAAGAGTATAACGGTCTTTACGGTTTTTTCGCCAGTGACGCCCGTTACTTCCCTCCCTTCTTTCCGGGAAGCACGGAGGACTTCGACTTGGCAAGCGCTGCAGCCGTCTCGCCCTTCTTTTGCGTGGTGTCCTGCTTCTGCTGCCGTTCCTTCGCCTTCGGTGACTTGTCGCCCATGAGATTCCGCCTTGGGTATGAGTAAACAACAACGAGGGGACCAGCTCCCAGCGCATCCCTCGCTTAGGGCGCAAAGGTAGTCAGGGGACCTCGGGGGCGGGGCACCGCTCGAACTTTTCCAGGAGGGCGCCGCGCGAACTTTCGAGGGAGCCTCGCGCCTGTTCGTGACGCCCTGATGAGCGTATGCGCGTCGCCGCGAAGCCGGTGCCCCGCCTGGTCGAGCGGTCTCCCAGTAAGTAGGCAAAGTCGTGCCGCCGTGTCATCTTTTCCCCGACGTCTGCTCGCGGGTTCCCCGCTGGTGGCGCGGGGACCGCCATGTGAACATATAGTTAAGTAACTCGGCGCCTCGATTCATGGGCCGGCGCATCACTGGAACTAGGGAGATCATGTCACGCATCGTCATTCTTGGCGCAGGTACCGCAGGAACGATCATGGCCAACCGGCTCAGGCGCCGGTACGCTGCAGATGTAGCTGCGGGAATCACCAGTATCGTGGTCGTCGACGGGAACGACCGGCACATCTATCAGCCAGGGCTACTCTTCGTCCCCTTCGGGGTCTACCAGCCCGAAGATCTCGTGCGGTCGCGCAGCGCGCAGCTGCACCAAGGGGTCGAATTCCGGTGCGCCATGGTCGAGCGAGTGGACGTGGAGGCGCAGAGCGTGGTTCTTGAAGAGGGTGAGTTGCTCCCCTACGACGTGCTAATCATCGCCAGCGGGGCGCGCATTGCGCCGGAGGAGACGGAAGGACTGACGGGCCCAGGGTGGAATGAGCGCATGTTCGACTTCTACACCTTGGAGGGAGCGACGGCGCTGGCCGCTGCACTCGCGGCTTGGCCCGGCGGGCGACTGGTGCTCAACGTCGTCGAGATGCCGATCAAGTGCCCCGTGGCGCCGCTCGAGTTTGCCTTTCTGGCCGACTGGTTCTTCACCAAGCGCGGCATCCGGGACAAGGTCGACATCACGTACGTCTCTCCGCTCGACGCCGCGTTCACCAAGCCGCAGTCCGCCCGTGCCCTGGGACATCTGCTGGAAGAGAAGCACATCCGCCTGGTCACGGAGTTCAGCGCCGGACGCGTGGACGGTACGGCGGGGACCCTCACCAGCTGGGACGAACGCGAGGTGCCGTTCGATCTCCTCGTCACGATTCCGCTGCATCAGGGCGCCGAGTTTGTGAAACGCACACCTCAGTTAGGCGACGACGCGGGGTTCGTACGCACCCATCATAACACGCTGCAGAGCCTCTGCTCCCCGGCCATCTTCGCCATCGGTGATGCCACCAACGTCCCGGCGTCGAAGGCGGGCTCGGTGGCGCACTTCCAGTCCGACGTGCTCGACGAGAACATCGCGCGATTCCTCGACGGCGAGGCGCTGGCGCCCGATTTCGACGGACACGCCAATTGCTTCATCGAGACCGGATTCGACAAGGCGCTGCTGATCGATTTCAACTATGTCACCGAGCCGCTACCGGGGAAGTTCCCCTTCGCGGGTATCGGCCCCATGACATTGCTGGGCGAGAGCCGGCTCAATCACCTTGGCAAGATGGCCTTCAAGTGGATGTACTGGAACGTGCTGCTGCCCGGACACGATATCCCGGGCGTCGGTTCCCGCCTCTCGATGGCTGGCAAAGTGGGCGGCACGGCCACCGCCTGACGAAAATCCTCGCGCGGTCAACGCGCTCATCCCTTCGCCCCGAATAGGAGTCTGAAATGACCGTTACACTCATCGCCGGAACCGCGTGCGAGGTAGATGCCGAAGGGTATCTGCAGAAACCCGAACAGTGGACCGAGGATGTCGCGCGCGAGATCGCCACTGGGCTCGGCATCACGCTCACCGATCGCCACTGGCTCGTCGTGCACTTCATGCGCCAGCGCTTCCTCGACTCGGGTGACGCGCCATCCATCAGGACGTTAGGCAAGGAGTCGGGCGTGACGGTAAAGGAGCTCTACGTGCTGTTTCCCAAGGGGCCGGCCAAACTGGCCTCCCACATCGCCGGCATTCCCAAGCCGCACGGCTGCATCTAAAGCCACCCACGAGGACCACAATCATGACTAAAACAATCGAGAAGGTCTCCATCATCATTTCAAAGGGATCGTTCGAGGGAGTGTACCCAGGACTGATCCTGGCCAATGGCGCCCGAATGGAGGGGATCGAAGTCGACGTCTTCTTCACCTTCTTCGGCATGGACGCCATCAACAAGAAACGCAACGAGAACCTCAAGGTGGCCACGGTGGGTAACCCCGGTCTCCACATCCCGACCATGGTGGGCGGGCTCCCGGGGATGTCTTCCTTCGTCACTCATCAGATGGAGAAGAAGATGGAGGAACTCGATCTCCCGCCCATTGCCGAGTTCATCCAGCTCATCGCCGACTCCGGCGGGCGACTGTACGCGTGCAAGGCGTCCGTCGACATGTTCGATCTTTCGCCGGAGGATTTCGTCGACGATCTGGCCGGCATCATCACGGTCGGTGAGTTCTATCACCTGGCAGCTGGCGGCCAGATCATTTTCACGTAAGCGCCAGCGCAGCGGCGACGGTGGCAGGGCGGCGTTGCGGAACCCGCAATCGCTGGGCAATGCGAACAATATCCCTTCGCTCCTCTAGCATGAGACCATCGTGAGCACATCGATCGAGAAGGAGCCCAGCCAAGCTCGGTCGGAAGCTTCGGTTCTGGCGCAGCTGCGCGATGGCGAGTTCGCGCGGCTGGACGCCGAACGCCACGTCTATGTGGATTACACCGGTGGCGGTCTTTACGCCGACTCGCAGGTGGCGCGTCACGTCGCCCTGCTCGCCGACGGCGTCTTCGGCAATCCGCATTCGCTCAGTCCCGCCTCCATCCGTTCCAGCGAACTCGTCGAGAGCGCTCGTCAACGCATTCACGATTACTTTCGCGCTGATCGTGACGAGTATGTGGCAATCTTCACCGCCAATGCGAGCCATGCGTTGAAGCTGGTGGGCGAGTCGTATCCCTTCACGGCGGGCGACCGTTTCCTTCTCACCTTCGACAACCACAACTCGGTGAACGGGATTCGCGAGTTCGCCCGGTCGCACGGGGCGGCCACGACCTACGTCCCGCTCGGCCCCGAGCTGCGTGTGGAGGAGGAGGCGCTCAATCGCGAGCTCGAGGACGGGACCTCGTCAGGCAACAATCTGTTCGCGTACCCGGCGCAGTCGAATTTCTCGGGCGTGCATCACCCGCTCGAGTGGATCGAGCGAGCGCAGCACGCTGGATGGGACGTCCTGCTCGACGCAGCCGCCTTCGTGCCGACGAACCGTCTCGACCTCTCCCGCTGGCATCCCGACTTCGTCACCCTGTCGTTCTACAAGATGTTCGGCTACCCGACGGGCGTCGGTGCATTGATGGCGCGTCGCAGCGCCTTGGCGAAGCTCCACCGCCCCTGGTTCGCGGGTGGTACCATTTCCGTCGCCTCGGTGCAGGCCGATCGCCATCTTTTCGCCCCGGGCGCTGCCGCATTCGAGGACGGCACGCTCGACTACCTCGGAGTCCCCGCCATCGAGTTCGGCTTCGACGTGCTGGAGCGCGCCGGAATCGATACGGTGCACGCGCACGTCGCCACGCTCACCGAGCGCCTGCTGGCGGGGCTCGGCGACTTGCGGCACACCAACGGCGCCCCGGTCCTCCGCATCTTCGGTCCTCGCGACGGAGAACGTCGCGGCGCGACGGTGGCGCTCAACTTCTACCGCGCCGACGGCTCCCTGATCGATCACCGCGACATCGAGGCGCGAGCCGCTGCGCGCAGTATCTCGCTGCGCACCGGGTGCTTCTGCAATCCTGGCGCCGGGGAGTCCGCGCTCCGCCTCTCTCGTGGAGAGATCGAGCGCTGTTTTCCGGTCGACGCATCGGGTGGCGGTTTCGAGCCGTTCCGCCAGTGCATCGACCCGGCGAAGGGGACCGGCGCGGTGCGCATCTCCTTCGGCTTGGCATCGAATCGCGCCGATCTGGACACCGTGCTCGCTTTCGCCACTTCGCTTTCCGAAGGTTGAGCCGCAGGCCACCGGGCGAGCCGCGACGCGCTGCCACCGCGCGATGCGCCCTCGCCCGTCACGCGATCACGGCGCTGGACGGCGCGGCGGCGCAGCCCCGTTAGGCGCGGCGACGCACCGTTCAGCGGCCGATCGTGACGCGGCGACGCACCACACCGAAGGTGGCGGCGCGCGGTGTCGCGGCCGTCACCTCGAGCACGTACGATCCCGACTCCGCAGCGGAGACTTCACCGGCGTACACGCTCGTCTCCCCGGCGTACATGAGCGGCACCTCCTTTACGACCGTGCCGTCCCGCACCAGCCGGGCCACCACCTCCCCAACCTCCCACATGCCACCAACCTGCGTGGGGCATGAGCAGAGCATTCGTACGCGCGCGCGG
>JANMSC010000279.1:0-4975 GCA_031388885.1 Gemmatimonadales bacterium
GCCGTACTCACGCTCGTCACCGGTCCGATCTGGGGGAAGCCGGTGTGGGGCGCGTGGTGGACCTGGGATTCGCGACTGACATTCACGTTGATCGAGTTCCTGCTCTTCGCCGGTTACTTCGCGCTTCGATCAGCGATGCACGACCGCTTCGACCGCGCGCGTTACTCGGCGGTGGTTGGCACCATGGCGCTTCTCCTGGTGCCCTTCAACCACCTCACGGTGTACCTGTACAACACGACGCATCCGAAACCGATCGTGATGCAGACGAGCAAGCCGGCGCTTCCCGACGAGATGCTCGGTACGTTTCTCGTTGGGCTGGCCGTGTTCACGGTGCTCTATGTCGGCTTTGTGATGACGCGCTACGGCATTGGCGTCCGACGGGCCATGCAGGAGGCAGCGCATGCCTGACACTGGCAGTTACATGATCGCGGCGTACGTCGTGACGGCGGTGATCATGGTCGGATATGCAGTGAGTTTGTGGCGGAGAAGTCGATGATCATCCATCATCCGTCTACTGCCTCATCCTTCAGCAAGAAATGATGCCACAGCATCGCCGCCAGCACGGCTCCGACAATCGGCCCGATCCAGTACACGGCGTGCCCGGCATACGTGCCGGTCATCACCGCTGGACCGAACGCGCGCGCCGGGTTGAGCGCCGCCCCGGTGAGCGGTCCACCGATCATGATCGCGAAGAACAGCGTGAGGCCGACGCCGAAGCCGCCGATACGCGGCGCCTTGGCCGCGACCACCGTGCCCATCACCGCCGACATCAGGAAGAACGTCAGCAGCGCCTCGAGCATGATGCCTTGCGAGAAGGTGACCTGGGTATTGAGCATCGGTGTGCCCCAGAGTGTCAGGCGCCCCGCGCTCGACGGAATGACGGCTTTCAGCGCGGCGATGGCGAGGAGCGATCCGGCGAGCTGCGAGGCGATGTACACGCCCGCATCGACGACGCTCATCCGGCGCACCGACAACAGCGCCAGCGTGATTGCCGGGTTGAACTGGGCGCCGGAAATCATCATGCCGGCTGACACCGCCACCGACAGCACGACGGCGTGGACCAGCGCAACGCCCATGACACCGGAGCGAGCTCCCGGGAACGCGTCCATGGCGATGACGCCGCAGCCGAAGAAGACGAGCGCGAACGTACCGAACACTTCGGTGGCGGCGCGACGGGAGAGAGACGGCATCAACGTGAGCCTCCGGGAGGGTAGGTGCGCCATGCATGTCGCACCGGCAATACGTCCATCGCACGCATGGGATCTCGGGACGCGGCCAATCTACACCCGGAAGGCCCGGAGCAGCAGCGTCGCATTGCTGCCGCCAAACCCGAAGGAGTTCTTCAGCACGGCCTGAGGGTGCTGGTCGAGCCCCGCCCCGACGACGTGCGCAAGCTGCCCGTCCTCGACCGGTTGCTCACAGTTGAGCGTGGGGGGAATCCAGCCGCGCTGCATCGACAAGAGCGCGATCGCGGTCTCGATCGCACCACTCGCACCCAGGGCATGGGCGTGCCAGCCCTTGGTTGCGCTCACCGGCAGCGTGTTCGTGTGTGACCCGAACACCTCGCGGATGGCACGTGCCTCGGTGGCGTCGTTGAGCGGTGTGGATGAACCATGCGCATTGACCCAATCGACGTCCGCGGGCGCGCAGCGGCCATCGTCGAGCGCGGCGCGCATCGCCCGGATCGCTTCCCGGCCATCGGGCCGCGGCTGCGTCATGTGATGTGCATCGTTGGTGTGACCGAACCCCGCGAGTTCGCCGTAGATCGTGGCACCTCGGGCCACGGCCCGCTCAAGTTCCTCAACCACCAGCACGGCGGCGCCTTCAGCCATCACGAATCCGTCACGACCCGCGTCGAACGGACGCGACGCGGTGGCGGGGTCGGCATTGCGCGTGCTCATCGCGCGGATCAGTGAGAACGAGCCATAGCACAGCGGATAGAGCGGTGCTTCGGCGCCGCCCGCGAGCACCACGTCGGCCTCACCGGTGGCCACCGCCCGGAGCGCCTGGCCGATCGCGAGCGTGCCCGACGCACAACTCATCGAGTTGGTGGCATTCACGCCAGCCAGTCCGTGCGTGATCGCAATGTTGCACGACACCGCCCCGCCGAACACCGTCAGCGCGAGCAGCGGATTGACATCGCGCAGCCCGCCCTCCAGATACTTCTGGTTTTCCATCTCAGCGAACCCGATCCCGCCGAGCGCCGTGCCCATCAGCACACCGATGCGGTCAGGGCGTTCGGCCGTCACGTCGAGCGCGGCGTCCGATAGTGCGAGCCTGGCCGCCGCCAGGGCGAGCTGCGAACACCGGTCGGTCCGCTTCGCCTGACGGGGCGACAGCATGGCCTCGGCATCGAAATCGTCGATCTGTGCCGCGATGTGCGAACGGAACGGCGTGGGGTCAAACCGCGAGATCGTCGCGACGGCAGAGCACGAGCCGTGCAGCCGCTGCCACACGGCGTCAATCCCGATTCCGATCGGCGTGACGAGGCCCAGCCCGGTGACCACCGCACGTCGCGTCATGCCGCGGCCTCCACGGCGCGCTTGATCCCCGCGAGGGTGCGCGATGCGATCCCGTGCACGAACACCGGCCCGATGACAAGCTCGGCGGCGACTCGTCCGATCAGCGGCCACCGTGGGCCATTCCATTCATGTACGATGGTCACGTCGCTCTCGCCTCGCCCGGTTGCAGTGATTGTCCAGAGCACATTCATTCCGGCGGTGATGCCGCGGCGATGGTGATACCGCACCTCCCGCCGCGCGGCATCGACCCACATCTCCGACACCCACCAGGTGGGCCAGTTCACGACGCCGAATGGTCGCCACGCCGCCATCTCGACCACTCCATCGCCCGCGGCTTCGCCTTCGAGTCGCGTGACCCAGCGATAGTGCGGCAGGATGTCGGGCCAGCGCTCGACGCCGGCGGCGAAGGGCCAGACACGCTCAACCGGTGCCGCAATGTGCACCGCGTCAATGGTTCGCATCATCGGTCGGTCCGCCACGCGGCGACGACGCGCGCGATCGGCACCGTGGCGACGTGAACAGAGCGTTGGCCGGCCCGTTCGACGACATCGCGCAACGTGGCAACCGAGAACCCACGGGCGATCGACGTCACACCATCGGCGATCGTCGCCGGGTGCAGCCGCAGGAACCGCGCGCCGACGGGGAACGCAGCGGCCGCGAGTCGCGATTGGCGCAAGTCAGCGATGATCACGCCGCGTCGCGCAATGGTGCTGCACGCGAGAGCCAGCGCACTCGCCGCGGTACCGTCGAGGTGATGCACGAGCTGGCTCACCAGCACAATGTCGACACTCCGCGCACGCAGCGGCAGTGACCCCGCACATCCAATCATCACTGGAAATCCAGCGAGTCGAGCGAGCCGGGCGGCGGCCGGGATACGTTCGAGGCCGAGCAGGGTGAGGGTGATACCACGTCGCGCCGCCCATCGTGCCGCATCGAGCGGCAGGTCGCCCGCGCCGGTACCGACGTCGAGCAACGTGAGATGCCTCCCGCGATCGGACCGATCGATCAGGTACGACAATCCGTGACGCATCGCTCGGCGCCCGCCGAACCAGCGGTTCGTGCGCTCGATGTCGGCGAGCATCCGGCGCACCAGCGCGGGGTCGGCGGCGGGATCATCGAGGATCTCGGTCCCGACGGGTGAAATGGTCGCGGTCACGAAATCAGCGGACGTCGGAGTCAGCGTAGCCACCCCGGTAATACAGCAGGGGTCGGCCATGTTCCGCCGCCGCGCCACCCACCACTCGCCCGATCAGGACGGTGTGATCGCCCGCGGGCACGTCCGCCCATGGCTCGCATCGCAGGTGCGCCAATGCGCCGTCGAGGATCACTCCGCCGTCGGGGCCTCGGCTCCAGCCGACACCGTCGAACCGGTCGGGCATGCCCGCGGCAAAGCGGCGCGCCAATGCCTCCTGGTGCGATTCGAGGATATTCACCGTGAACACGCTCGCAGCGCGCATCGTGTCGTGCATCGACGCTGCGTGATCGACCGCCACCGAGATCAGCAGCGGGTCGACCGACACCGACGCGAACGAGTTGGCGGTCATCCCCGCCGGTGCGCCATCCGCATCCACCACCGTGACAATGGTGACGCCGGTGGCGAAACGGCCACAGAGTTGGCGGAATTCGTATTGGTCCATCGCTTCTCCCTTCTCCCTTCTCCCTTCTCGTGTCACACGATCATCCGCGCAAGAAATACCGGATTCAACACCTTCCACGGCGACACAAATTGTCCCGTCACCCCAATCAGGGTGTCGGCCATGCCGCGGCGCTCGAGTCGGCCGATGGCGCGGTCGAACAGCGACGGCGCGAGCATCGCGTACCCGATCATCCGCTCCACCAGCCACTTGCCGAGAAACGCGCGTCGCCGCGCCGTGCGGTACGGCTCGAGGTGCGCTCTCGTGACGGCACCGGGCTGGCGCAGGGCCCGACTGATCACGCCCGCCGCGAGATCTGCCCCCGCGAGTGCGGTGCATATTCCCTCGCCAGTGAACGGATCGAAGAAGTCGGCCGCGTCCCCAACGAGGAGGAGCGCGTCGTCCACCGACCGCCGCGTGGTCGCGTCAAAGGGTCCGGTGGTCATCAGCTCGCCGGTCATGCGCGCCAAGTCGACGCGTCCGCGCACACCCGGCAACGCATCGAGCCGGCTCTGCACGAACGCATGTACCTGACCCTTCGCGTTGGCCGCATCGGTGGCGGGGACGACGAGCGCAACATTCGTGACACCGTGGCCGAGCGGGTTCAACCCGAGATACCCGCGCAACCCGACGTGCAACTCTGCCAGGTCACTCAGCCCTCGCACATCCCGCACGTGTGCGACGAACGCCACGCGGCGCAATCGGCCCGCGCGCCTGAGACCCGCTCGTCGTGCCACCGTACTGCGCAGCCCATCGGCGCCGACGACGACCCGGGCGCGCAAGCGATGCACCGCGCCATCGCCATCGCGGACCTGCACA
>JANMSC010000362.1:0-1517 GCA_031388885.1 Gemmatimonadales bacterium
CTTACCAGCCCCAGCTCCCTACCGGCCCCACCAGCCCGAACATGGTATTATCGAAGTTTCCTGTTCCAAGCCTTTGAGGAGCCTGTAGTTATGGCACTGCGCTGTGAAATCTGTGGCAAGGGTCCGGTCGTGGGCCGTCGTGTCTCCCACGCCCACAACGTTCGTCCCCGCCGGTTCGAGCCCAACCTGCAGACCGTCCGCGCGGTCGTCGACGGCGCCAACAAGCGCGTCAAGGTCTGCACGCGCTGCATCCGTTCCAGCAAGATCGTCAAAGCCGCGTAAATGCGCGAGCTCGTGACGGCCGCTGGCGCGGCCAGGGCCATCGGCCCGTACTCGCCGGCCCTCAAAGTCGGCAACATGATGTTTCTGTCCGGGTCGATTCCGCTCGACCCGGTGTCCGGCCAGGTGGTGGCCGGCGACATCACCGCGCAGACCCGCCGCGTGATGGACAACATCAAGGCGCTGCTCGATGCCGGCGGCGCGGATTTTTCGAACGTCGTCCGCACCACGGTCTTCATGGTCGACCTCGCCGAGTTCACCGCCATGAATGAGGTCTACGCCAGCTATTTCACCGCGCCCTATCCCGCCCGCTCGACCGTCCAGGTCGTCTAGCTCCCCAAAGACGTGCGCGTCGAAATCGACGTCATCGCGATCATCAGTTGACCGTTGCCAGTTAACTCTTAACTGATTCGGGTTTTCTCTCCACCTTCAACACACCGTCAACTCCGCGGATCGATTTGATCACCTGCTCGAGGTGTTTCATGTCCTTGATCTCGACGGTGATGTCGATGCGCCCGCGTTGATCGCCGGTCCGCGCTTCGACGTTGGTGATGTTGGTGTTGATGTCGGAAATCCGCTGGCTGAGCTCGGCCAGCATGCCCTTGCGGTCCTCGACTTCAATCGTCAGTCTCACTGTATAGGGGACGATGTCGGCGCCCTTGTCCCATTCGACGTCGATGCGGCGCTCGGGGTCATACATCAGGTTGACGACGTTGCTGCACTTGGCAGCGTGGACCGACACGCCTTTGCCGCGCGTGATGTAGCCGACAATCTGCTCGCCGCGGATCGGGTTGCAACACCGCGCCCGGAACACCATCACGTCGTCGGCCCCGCGCACCTTGATGCGATCGGGTTCGGTGCCGGTGCGCAGCACGCGCTTCACCGCAGACACCACCGGGTGCTCGGGCGCCTGCTCCTTCAACTGATCGGGCGGCACGAGCTTGTCGAGCACGAGCCGCGGCGACAGCTTGCCGTAGCCAATCTGCGCGAGCAAATCCTCGGGCCTGGCGGCGGCAAACTCCGCCAGCACCCTGGCCACGGTTTCGCCCTCGAGCAGCTTGGTGCCGTTCAAGCCGAAGCGCCGGGCCTCCTTGTCGAACACGCGGCGCCCGAGCTCGACGGCGCGCTCTTTCTCTTCCGCCTGGATCAGGTGCTTGATCTTGTTGCGCGCGCGCGAGGTGACCGCGAAGTTCAACCAGTCGCGGCTCGGCTTGTGCGCGGCGTTGCGGATGATCTCG
>JANMSC010000306.1:0-11239 GCA_031388885.1 Gemmatimonadales bacterium
CGCAACGCCAGCAACGGATCCGGCGCTCAGCGAATGATCGCCGCCCAGCACCAGCGGAATACGGTTGGCGCGCACGATGCCGGCGCACCGCTCCGCCACATCGCGGCACACCGCCGTAATCGTCGGGAGGAAGTCGATGCCCCCACCGAAGCGCAACGTCTCGCGGGTTGGCACCGGGACGTCACCGGTGTCAGTCACCTGATGACCGAGCAGCTCGAGGCGCGCGGCGAGCTGCGCCAGCCGGACGGCGGAAGGACCCATCTCGACGCCGCGGCGGGATGCGCCGAGATCCAGCGGTACGCCGAGCAGGTCGATCGATGCCATGTCAGGGCAGTCCGGTGGGGGTCATCGAGGCCGCAGGTTGCGGTGGCGGCGTGCCGCACTAGGATACCCACGTTGCGTCGATCGGGGCACCACCCGTCGCCTGGCCGAGGTGCTGCTCGGCATCATGCCACGTCCCGGAGTCCTTCATATGGTCAGGTCGCGTCAACTCCTGATATTTGCTTGTACACTACATTTGGAGTCAAGTAACAGCTACTTCAGCTAACCCTGCTCTTTTTACAAGGCATACATACACATCCTTGGGGGTGACGTCAGCGGCGCACGGCTACGCAGCGCGTGAGTCGGTCGGTCACACGCTGGCGGAGATGACCGAATGGCTTGACCTGCACCTGAAGGGCAAGAAGCGCGAGATGGTGCCATGATCTCCACAGTTCTGAAGTCATCGGTCGAGGGGTGGATTATGGGTCGAATGTTCCTTGGGATGTGGGTCTTGATTGCCGTCGTGACGGCGTGCAGCAGCGGCGGCGATGGCGGCACGACGCCACCACCACCCGCGCCACCTCCCGGGGCACCGCCGCCGCCACCACCGCCGCCACCGCCGCCGCCGCCGCCACCCCCACCGGCACCGGCACCGGCGCCGCCACCGGCGCCACCACCGCCACCACCGCCCCCGCCACCGGCGCCACCACCGCCACCGCCACCGCCACCGGCACCACCGCCGCCGCCACCACCGCCACCGCCGCCGCCGCCGTCACCCCCCGTGATCGCGCTGAGCGCTGGCGCCAACCAGACCGCGCCTGTTGGCACGAGGTTGCCGACCCAGATGCGCATCATCGTGACACGCGATGGCGCACCGCTGAGCGGAGAGGCCGTGACGTGGGCCACCAGCGCGGCCAACGGATTCTTCGAGCCGCCTGTCACCCAGACCGCCGGCGACGGCACCGCGTCGGCGTTCTGGACGCTCGGCACCGTGCTCGGAATCCAGGCGGGGACGGTGACTGTGGCAGGTGCCACGCCCCTCGCACTGAGCGCCACGGCGACGGCCGGGCCCGGCGGCGGCTTGGTCGACATCCTGGTTACATCGAACGGCGGAGCGCGTTTCGACCCGATCCAGGTCGTGATCGCGCCGAACACCACGGTGCGATGGACCTGGGACACCGGGTCACACAGCATCACACCGTCGGGAAACCCGATATTCACCGGCATCGGGGTGTCGTCGCCGCCCCTCACACATGCGGTCACGTTCGTGACGCCCGGGACATATCGCTACCACTGCATCGTTCACGGAACCCCTGACGCCGGAATGCGCGGCACGGTCGTGGTACAATGACGCGGATTCGCATGGCGGGCGTTGTTGCCGCGCTGACACTCCCCGCCGCGCTCAATGCACAGGGCGACTGTTTCCCGAGTGCGTCGTCGAACGAAGCGCAGACCTTTGCCATCCTGTCCGTACCGCTCGCATTCACGGGCGCGCGCGCACCGTCGGCGAAGCCACGCGGCATCGCGTTCGGGCTCGAGATCGCCAACCTCCCCCGAGTGAGTCGCGCGATCGCGACGCCGACGACCTGTCGGCCGGGCAAGGGTCCCGAGAACACCGCTCCGATTCCGCTGATCGTGCGCCCCCGGCTCGCGGCCGCGGTTGAAGGGTTCCTTGTCGAGGTTGGTTGGATTCCGCCAGTGTCGATCGGTGGAGTGACCGCCAACCTCCTCGGGCTGGCGATCGGTCGCCCGTTTGCGCTCACGCCGTCGTTGACGCTCGGCGTCCGCGCGCACGCGGTCGTTGGGTCACTGCGTGCGCCGATCACGTGTGATGACGATGCGCTCGACGATCCTGCGAGCGAGTGCTTCGGCGGCACACGTTCCGACGACCGCTGGAGACCCGGTGTGTACGGACTCGAGGCGGTGGTCGGTGGCGGAAGCAGCCGCATGCGAACACACGCGGGCGTCGGGTATGCTCGATTGCAGCCTCGCTTCCGCGTCAACTTTACGAACGCACAGGGAGAGACCGATCGCCGACGCGTTGAGGTCGATCTCGACCGCGTCGCGCTGTTCGGCGGCGTTACGGTGCCGCTGGGAGTTGTGCGAGTCACCGGCGAGGCCTACGCCACCATCGGTGATGCGGTCACGGCGCGAATCGTACTGCGGACACCGCTGAGGTGATGATGCACAATGCGATTCGCTTGTGGTTCCGCGCCGGACTCGTTGCCATGGCCGCGGCAGCTCCGTTGTCGAGTCAGGCCGTCCCGACGGCATCGCTCACCCGCGGCACGCTTGCGTTTGACGCCAAGGCGACACTCGGTGCGTTCACCGGAACGACCAGCACGGTCCGTGGCGAGCTGAGTGGCAGCGCAGCGTTGCGCGGTACGCGCGGCTGGGTTGAGGCGCCCTCACGGTCGCTCGTGACCGGCAACGGGAAACGTGATCGCGACATGTATTCATCGCTTGAGGTGGACAAGTACCCATCGCTGCGGTTCCAGCTCGATTCGGTATCACCTGATCAGCCCCACGGCGACTCCACGGCGGTGTGGCTCCAGGGACACCTCACCCTGCATGGCCAGACGCGCGCCGTCGCGATCCCCGGATGGGCATGGATTCGCGCCAGTGGCGCGCGTTTTCGCGGCGCGCTACCCGTCAACGTCAAGGACTATCGGGTGGGCGGCCTCTCGAAGGCGCTCGGGATGCTGAAGATGCAGGAACGCATCGTCATCCGGATCGACGTCACCTTCGGAGGGTGATCGTAGACCGGCTCGCCGCGGTGCAGGTGCGGTCGTGGAGATCCGATACTCGATCACGATCGTATTCGGATCAACTGTTCACCGCCGTCAGGAATGCGCATGCCCCGACTCGTCTCGCTCCGTCACCGCATCGCCATCACCATTGTCTCCCTTGCTGCATGCTCCGGTGGCGACGATGGCACCGGTCCGCCGCCGTCGGGTCCACTGGTGATCGCTCGTGCTGCGGCGAGCGGTGACGGGCAAAGCGCGCCGGCGACGACCGCTCTCGCCTTGCCGCTGCGTGTGCGCGTCACGCGGGAAGGCGTCGCGGTTCGGTCGGTGCTGGTCACGTGGACGCCGGCTGGTGGCGCCGGATCAACTGGTCCGACGCAGACACTGACTGGTACCGATGGCATCGCGACGACGGTGTGGACTTTGGGTGCGGCGCCGGGACCGCAGGCGTTGCAGGCGACGATGCAATCGTCGCCACCGGGGGCGGTCGCCTTCAGCGCGACTGCCCTTCCTGATGTCGGACCATCAGCGACGGTGGAACTCTTCACATCGGGCACCAGTCGCTTCGCACCTGGCACGCTCAATATCGCCGCGGGTACAACGGTGTCGTGGGTCTGGCGCGACGGCTTTCACGACATCATTCCGACTGGTGCGCCGACTTTCCCCGGCGTGAGCGTCGCACGCGAAGGCGGCCCGCCGCATCGCTTCGCGTTCACGCAAGCGGGATCGTACACCTACTACTGCTCAGTTCACGGCACGCCAACGTCGGGGATGCGGGGGGTCGTGGTGGTGTCGTAGCGTTGTGATCGGTGCGATGCCCGGGGGGGCATTAAGGCAGTGGGCAACGGGCAATGGGCGCCGCAATACGTCGCGAGGCGTGCGGGCGCGGCGTAGGGGCAAAGCGCACGCTTTGCCCATGCTACGGCGGCGTCCGCCCCCCCCGCACCCCCAACCCGGCCAATCGCCCCGTCGCCCACGCCCACACAAAATTGTAGCCGCCAATCGGACCAAAGGCATCCAGCAACTCCCCGCACAGGAAGAGCCCTGGATGGATACGACTTTCGAGCGTCCTGGGGTCGACCTCCGAAAGCGCCACTCCGCCCCCGGTCACCTCAGCTTTCTTGTATCCCTCGTCGCCGGTCCACGGCAGCTCAAAGCGCGTTAGCGTGTCGATCAGGACGAGTCGCCGATCGCGAGTCAGCTGTGCGAGGGTTGTGCTGCCATCCACGTCGGCCTCCCGCAGCAGGCGATCAGCGAGGCGTTGCGGCAACTCACGACGCACGACTGTGGCGACGAGCTGACCAGCTGGTGCCAGCAATCGCTCCCACGCCGCGGCATCGTGAGCAGTCCACTGCACCCGCAATGCCGCGTGCTCGCCAGCCAGTTTGCCGCGCACGGCGACGTGCGACACGTCGAGTGCGGCGGGTCCGCTGTAGCCACGGTGGGTGAACAGGAAGCCTCCGGTGGTAGTCCGATCTTCGGTGCTCGACGTTGCTCGCAGCGTCACCGGCAGGGACACGCCGGCGAGGTCGCTGAATGCAGGTGGGTCGAGGGTAAGCGGGGTGAGCGCGGGGTACGTCGAATGCACCGTATGCCCGAGCGCCGCGAGCGTGGTGAGTCCCAGCCCGTCGGAGCCGGTCTGGGGGACCGACAGTCCGCCCGTCGCGATGATCAACTTGTCACAATCAATCGGCGCGCCCGTGGCGATCTGTACCCGCCATCCGCCACGGCGTGGTGCAAACGACGTCACGTCGGTGTTTGGCGCGAAAGCCACGCCGACCGCACGCGCATGGTGGAGCAGTGCGTCGCGGACGGCGCGCGACTTGTTGGCAACCGGAAAGAGCTTTCCCGTCGCCTCTTCAAGCACCAGCGGCAGCCCCAGTTCGTCTTCGAAGAATCGGCGTTGCTCGGCGAGCGGCCAGCTCTTCAGCAAGTTGCGCATCGTGTTCGGTGACGACGCGGTGACGTAACGCGATGGGTTGAGTTCGGACGGCAGCACGTTGCATCGTCCACCGCCCGAGATGAGAATCTTGCGGCCACCATCGGGCGTGCGCTCGAGCAATCGGACACGACGCATGCCGCCCGCCGCATGAATCGCGGCCATCAATCCGGCCGCGCCTGCGCCGACCACAACGATCGCCCGTGAATCCGTCATGGGCACAGAAGGTAGTGGTATTGCTGCCGATGCCTACCGCCCGAGGCGCCGACCGACCAGCATCGACATCCGAGTCGTCGCCCGCGCCGATCCGCCCGGCTCCGTTGGTCGACGTTCCGGGGCTACGCGCGCTGCTCGATGGCCCGGAGCATGCCACCCGCAATGCAGTGCGCGAGCGTCTGCGCGACCCCGCGTTCCGACATCAATACGGCATCTCGCACCACGCGTATCGCGAGCAGGTGCTCGATTGGCTCATGCTCCTCTCACGTGATGGACTCGGCGCCGATCGCGTTCGACGCGCTACCCACGGCGAACGACTAGTCGGTGTTAGAGCTGGTCGTTCGCGGCAGCCGCCAGCAACGCGGCGGCCGCTCGTGCGTGTGGAAGGAGACCAACGAGATCGCCCTGCACCAGCCGGAGCTTCCCCGTCAGGGCGGCCATCGTGGGCGTGATGCGCGCGGCGGTCAGGTCAGCCCATGTGTCGGGCGATGCGGCGAGTACGTACTCGGCACGCGATTCGTCGGTGTCGTTGGCGGGCCGGGCCTCGGTGCAGGCGCCGTCGGCGACAACGATCCAGGTGCGCCGCGGCGAGCGCTCATCACACTGCTCGACGAGCACCAGCCGCCCGTTCCACCCGACGGCCGCCTCGGCGAAACGCTGTGACGCATTGAGGCGAGCACGCCAGGCGTTGATCCCATCGACGCTGAACAGATCACTCATGGGGTGAAAATAGCCGGGGGTCGCGCGAGCACTGAGTTGCGCGACCCCCGGATCATGCCTCGTCTTGGCGACGGTCGAAGAAGATCACATAAGGTCCCTCGACGACGCCCGGGATGACAGTCATACGAGCGGCCATTGCTGAGTGAGACAATGAAACGCCCCCAATCCCCAGATCAGGTCAGTGCAGTCGATGACGACAACCCGCCGTGTCGGAAACAGCGACTGAAGCGTTTCTCGTGCCATCTGGTCGCGTTCACGGTCATATCCCGGCACCAGCACGACGTCGTTGCCGATATAGAAATTGGCGTAACTCGCTGGCAGGCGCTGGCCGTCCCACACCACCGCGCGTGGCATCGGGAGCGTGACGATGCGAAACGGCTCGCCATCCTGGTCGGTCATCGACGCGAGTCTCTCGACGTTGTCCTGCAGCAGCTGGTAGTTGTCGTCCGACGGATCGTCCTCGACCACGGTGACGATCGTGCGTTCGTCGGTGAAGCGCGTGATGTCGTCAATATGACCGTCGGTGTCGTCGCCGACGATGCCTTCTCCGAGCCAGAGAATGTTGGTGACACCCAGAAAGTCGCTCAGCAGCGCCTCGATCTGCGCACGGCTCAGTTCGGGGTTGCGATTGGGATTGAGCAGGCACGCCTCGGTCGTGAGCAGCGTGCCAAGGCCGTTCACGTCGATCGAACCGGCCTCGAGAATCATTCCCGGGTGTTCAACCGGAATGTCGAGCTCCGCGCCCATCCGCGTTGGAATTACGTCGTCGAGGTCGAACGGCGGGTACTTGCCGCCCCAGGCGTTGAAGCCCCAATCGAGAATCAGCTGTTCGCGTTTGCCGTCGACGTCGCGCTGCACGAAGATGGGGCCATGGTCGCGGCACCACGCGTCATCGGTCGGATGGTGATGGAAGTAGACGTGCTTCAACTGCACGTGCTCGCGGCGCAACGTGTCGCGCGCGAACTGTTCCATGGGGTCGTCGGCCACGTTGATGTGCACTTCTTCGCCGATGGTGAGTTCGCCGATCATACGAGCGACCACCGGATAAACGGTTCCAAGCTTGCCGGGCCACGACGACTCGCGATGCGGCCACGAGAGCCAGGTGCCGCGGTGAGGGGCCCACTCCGCCGGCATGCGAAACCCGCGCGCTGTGGGGGTGTTAGTCAATGTATCGTTTGGTGAGGTCACCATACGCGTCGATCCGGCGATCGCGCAGGAACGGCCAGTGGGTGCGCACGGTATCGACCAACGTCAGGTCGCAGTCGGCGATCAGGACCTCTTCGTCGTGGCCTGCCTTGGCGAGCACGCGACCGTTCGGATCCGAGACGAACGACCCGCCCCAGAACTCGATCCCAGGGTGCTCGGCCTCGCTGCCGGGCAGGATCTCGAGACCGGTGCGGTTGACCGACACGACGTAACAGCCGTTCGCAACTCCGTGACTCCGCTGGATCGTTTCCCAGGCCGACTGCTGGCGTTCGCCGTACTCTATCTTCTCAGGCGGGAGCCAGCCGATCGCTGTTGGGTAGAGGAGAATCTCCGCACCGCTCATCGCGGTCAGGCGCGCTGCTTCCGGATACCATTGATCCCAGCAGATCAGCACACCGATCTTGCCGACGGCGGTCTGCCAGGTGCGAAACCCCAGGTCGCCGGGGGTGAAGTAGAATTTCTCGTAGAACTGCGGATCATCCGGAATGTGCATCTTTCGATACTTGCCGAGATATGACCCGTCGGCGTCGATCACAGCCGCGGTATTGTGATAGAGCCCCTCGGCCCGCTTCTCGAACAGCGATGCGACGATCACCACGCCGAGTTCACGTGCCACCGCACACAGCCGCTCGGTGCTTGGCCCCGGGATCGACTCGGCAAGTTTGAAGAACGCGTGGTCTTCGCGCTGACAGAAGTAGTACCAGCCGAACAGTTCCTGCAGGCACACCAGCGTGGCCCCGCGCGACGCGGCGTCGCGGATCCCCACGATGGCGTGCTCAAGGTTGGCCGTGGGGTCGCCGAGTGCGCGCTGCTGCACCAGTCCGACCCGAACCATGCGCGTAGAAGTCATAGAGTCACTAAAATAGTGACCGGGGCCTTCCGTTGCCTCGGTGTGTCCGTCGCCGATCCCATGCCCGAGGTTCTCATTCCGCGCCTGCGCCATCTCGCTGTCCTCTGGATGTTCGTGTGGGTCGTGCCCGCGTCGGGTCAGCGCATCGACTGGCGGACGCAGGTAACGCTCTATGGTGATAATACCGAGTTCTTCACGCCGTATCGCACTGGTGAGACGATTTTCGGCGGCCAGGTCACGAGCTTCGTCGAAGCGCGATCGTCACGCCACAATTCTATCCGGGTCGGCGCGTTTGCTGATCGCCGCTTCGGGTCGGACGAATTTGTTGACTCGATCAAGCCGGTGATCGCCTTTCGTCATTCCACGACGCACTCGCTCGGTGTCTTCGGCACACTCGACAACGCCCGCCGTCACGGTCTCCTCGATCCGGTGATGGTCAGCACTCGCGAGATCACCACCCCGATCGAGTACGGGCTGCAATGGCGTGAGCGGCGGCGTGGGGTGCGCGCAGAGGCCTGGATCAACTGGCAACGGCTCAACACCGAGTCGCACCGTGAGCAATTCGAGCTTGGCGCGGTGGCGGCAGTCACGCCGCTCAAGTGGCTTACGCTCGAGGGGCAGCACCTCTGGTTTCATCGCGGAGGGCAGCTCTACGACGCCGGTGTTCCGGTGAGTAATAATCGCGTCACCGGCGTGGGAGTCAGGCTTCACGACTCGCTCGCCGTGCTGGGCCGGGTCACCCTTGCCGGCTTCAGCCTCTGGAGCGATGGTCACATCGATCCGGCCTACCCGGCAGATCGTCCCGCCAACGGACGCGGCACATGGGTGAGGGCTAGCATCGAGCCGCGCGGATGGGTCGAGGTCTTCGCCATCCATTGGCGCGGTCGGGATTTCGCGGCCGATGCGGGCGATCCGAACTATGGCTCTGCCGGGCAGGGCCCAACGATCTATCGTGCTGAGCGCCGGTATACCGAGGTCGGGGTCCAGCGCCGATCTGCGTTGCGCAGTGGGGTACAGTTTGACGCCGAGGTCCGCTGGCACCGGATCGACGACGAAGCCAGCATCGCCTTCTTCGGCACCTCGTGGGAGCTGAGCTATCGGCTGCTCGTCCGGGTGCCGGTCGATGTACGGATACGATAGACTTGTCAGATTCCGAGGTCCCCCAGGCCGCCCCGGAATTTGGGATCCCCGCCAGGAGTCGTCGATGAGCTTCCGCTACCTGACCCGCCTTGCGGTCGCCTGCTCGGTGGTGCTCTTCCTGATACACGTCGCGACCGCGCCTTTTCGCTACGACGGCGTCTCGGCTGCGTCGCTAGGGTACGCCCGGAGCGCGTTCGAGTTGATCTTTCTGTCGTTCTTCAACCTGGCCGTCTGGCAAACGCCGCCGCGCCAGGCGCCGACGCGCTACGCCATGCACGGCGCCAATATCACCTTCCTCCTGTTCTCGCTGACGTACGCGGTGCACGACCACGGCTTTCCGGCGTTTCTTGTGCCCGTGGTGACCGCTGCCCTCGCGATCTCGGGCGCTGGCCTCGAGCTCGAGCTGCGGCGATCGAGGTGGAGCGCCGGGGCAAGTACGCTATGACAGGTGCGACAAAGATCGATGATCGATCGTCGATTCGCGATCGTGTGGGGCGGCTTTAGCCGCTGGGTTGCCGAGCCGCGGCTTCAGCCGCGAATCGGACGGTGACCCTCGCCCGTCCAGCGGCCAGCGGCCAGCGCAATACCCGCGCGTTCCCTTGGCGCAGCCGGTCGAACCCGCGTTCGCTCTTGGCCACCGTCTCGATCGGGTAGTCCCACGCCTCGGCGCCTGGGGCCTCGATCTCGAGCGATGAGGCGAACGACAACTCGGTGGCAAACCACGCCCCGGCGAGCTCCGCGCTCTCCGGGGCGTTCCACGTCCATTCCGCGTCGATCGCGCCATCGGCGTGAATCCGGAGCGTCTTGGTGAGTCCCGCACCGTGCAGGGTGACGTCGGTGAACGCGGGGCCAGTCGTCCACTGACAGGTCATCTGCGTGCGCGACCACGAGTACGAGATCGGGATGGTGCCCGCAACGCAGTCCGCCAGGGTCGCTTCGGCGGCCACGATGCGGTCGACGAACAACGCGCGCGCGTCCTGGTCAGTTGGCGGCAGTTCGGTGAGCTGACCTTCGAGGGCATGAATCGAAGGCGCGCCGCCGTCCCCGACCTCGTGGGCCGCCTTGTCGTGTGCGGGCTCGAGCGGCTCGTGATACGCCTCACGGTAGCGAGTAAGCACATCGACCGCGTTCTCGCAGGTGACGAGGTCGAGCAGCATCTCGACCGCACCACCGCGCGACGGTGCGACCACGATGCTGCACTCTGCCGAATGCACCCAGAGTTCGTCGTGTCCATCAGCGTCGAAGTCGATGCGCTCGACCATCAATCCTTCGCCAGCACGCAGCTCGGCTTCGGCGCGCGCGAGATTCTGCCATAGCGGGTACCGGAGGAAGGGCAGGTAGAGCCCTCCAAAGACACCGTGCCAGTAGGCATCGTTGCACTGCGCCCGCCCGATTGCGCGACGCACAGTTGGTGGATCGCCACGTTCCCGAGCCAGCGCCGAGATCCACGTCACTGCCTTGTGCAGGCGGTTGGCTTCGGGATACTTCACAAAGAAGTTCCGCCAGTGGCTGCCGCGAAGGAGCGCGCCCTCCACGCCTTCGATCCGGTCGCCATCCCAGTCACGTTCGAGACGGAGCAGGGCCCGTGCAGGTTCTGTCGGAAGCGACCATCCCTCCATCTCGCGGTACGACGCGGAGGGCAGGTAGGCGAGGCCGCCAGACGCGGTGTTGGCGAGCGCGTCGTCGAACCGTGAAAACACGACCTCCCCGCTGTCGCGCAACTCGCGCATGGTCGTGAGAAAGCGATCGATCCATCCCTTTTCGTACACCCATTCCCGTGTTCCTGGCCAGCCTCCAAATTTTTCACCGTCATCGCCGAGTACGGCAAGAGCGTGCCCCGCCGTTCGCAGGGCGCGAAGGTGCACCGCGAGCTCCTCGGGCGGACGGAACGGAACGAGGTAGCGGAGCTGCTCTGAAATCGGGAAGAGCGAGAGCTGCTGCCCACCTGCTTCGGTGCGAAAGTGGGAATGCAGGCGTTCACGCGGGAACCCGGCCACGCGGAAGTGCCTGTCGTCCACCAGCGCGAAGCGAATCCCGGCGGTGACGAGGTCTTCCGGGAGATTTGGCTCCCACACCCGCTCGGTGAGCCAGAGACCCGTCGCCTCGGCGCCGAATCGGTACCTGATCGCGTCCTTCATCCAGACGATCTGCTCGACGCGA
>JANMSC010000327.1:0-1535 GCA_031388885.1 Gemmatimonadales bacterium
ATCTGTTCGACCTGAACGCCATTCCGATCGTTCAGAAATTGTCGCATCTCCCCATCATCGCCGATCCCAGCCACGGCACCGGCTTTCGCGAGTATGTCTCCCCCATGGCTCGGGCCGCCGTTGCAGCTGGAGCCGATGGGATCATCGTGGAAATGCATCCCAACCCGGACCGCGCCAAGTCGGACGGCGCGCAGAGCCTCTTTCCGGAGCAGTTCGACCGACTCATGCTCGACCTGCGACGGATTGCCGCAGCCATCGGTCGCGATGTAGCGCAGCCAGGCCCTCCCATCAAGCCCACTGGTAGTTAGACGAGGGAACGACTGCACCGCCGCGAAGGTAGTACATCGTTATGCTCAAACATGCGTTCGTCCTGACCCTGCTCTCCACCAGCACGCTGCTCGCCCAGGACCCCGCTGGTGCGGCCATCGATCGCGCGGTGGAATCGTATGCCAAGGTGAAGACTGCCCGCGCCGCCTTCGAGCAATCGGTGACCAATCCGCTCACCGGCTCCACCATGCAGTCGCGTGGCGAGTTCGAGCAGGCGCGGCCCGACAAGTTCATCTTCCGCTTCAGCGATCCCAAGGGTGACGTAATCGTCTCCGACGGAAAACACGTCTGGATCTACCTCCCCAGCTCGACACCCGGGCAGGTGATCCGCGCGCCGCTCACCGCCGACATGGAAGGCTCGATCGATCTCGTCGGCACCTTCTTCACCAATCCGCGCACCCGCTACACGGTGTCCGACGGCGGCAGCGCCACGTTAGGTGGGCGCGCGACGCGTGCAGTCGTGCTGGTACCAAAATCCAAGGGCAGCTCTTTTGTGCGGGCCAAGGTGTGGATCGACGTGGCCGACGGCGGCTTGCGCCAGTTCGAGGCCGAGGAGCAGAGCGGCATCGTTCGTCTGGTGAAAATTGTCACCTTTTCGCCCAATGTCTCGGTAGCGCCGTCGGTCTTCTCCTTCAAGACGCCCAAAGGCGTACGGGTCGTCGACCAGGCAGATATGCGATAGGCACGCGGGGTGCGCGTCGGCCTGCGCCCCGATTTTACTTCACCGATTTGCCGGCCCGCTCCAGAAGTTCGGCCTGCGTGCGGGCGCCTGCAGCGAGCACAACAGCGGCGCGAATCACCTCGTCGTCGTCGATGGAACGCCTCGCTTCGGCGGCTGCTCCGAACACGTAGCGCGCCACCTCACGGGCCAGTAGGCGGGAGACCAGGGGCGCCGCAGCGTCATAAACTGCCCGGTCGAAGGTGAAGCCTCGCTCAAGCATGACGCGCCAAAACCCGTCGCGCATTGCCGACGTCACCGTGAAGGCGGGACTCGACGGCGCGCCCGACGTCTTGAGGGCGATGGCGTAGGCCGTGAATGCGTCGCGAAAATCCGGGATTCGGTTGCCTAACGCGGTCTGCAGGGCCATCTCCTCCGGGGCAAGTACGGTGTCGCCAGCCATCACGTCGGGCGTGATACCGCCACCGCCGAACACGGTGCGCCCGCCATCGGTCGCGAATCGTTCCCTGGCAGCCTGTTCGATGTCTGC
>JANMSC010000367.1:0-3303 GCA_031388885.1 Gemmatimonadales bacterium
GTCCTGCTCGACGTCGCCGCGTCGCACGGGGTCGGGTGCCTGCCTGACAGTTACGGTATTACCCCTGATGACCTAGCGACTGCCCTCGAGCGCCAGAAGGTCGAGTTGCGCGCGGGGGATGTTGCCCTCGTCCGCACAGGCAGGATGAGCCGCTGGCCGGCCGACGACGTCATGGGCGACAGCCCCGGCCTTCTCGTCGAGGCGGCGGAGTGGTTGTGTGACCGCAACATCGTTGCCGTGGGAGCAGACAATGAAGCGGTTGAGCGAACCCCGTCGGGGACGCCGGAGAACTGGCTCCCCGGCCACTGCCATTTCCTCGCAGGTGCTGGGGTGCCGATGATGGAGCTTCTGAACCTCGAGGAGATCTCATCAGCGCAGATCTACGAGTTCGCTTTCATCGCGACCCCAATCAAACTACGGGGCGCAACAGGATCACCGATACGTCCGCTGGCCATGCCGTTCGTCAAGGGCTAACGCGGCTCGCATGGGCAACGATCTCGCCGCGGTCGCCAGGGCGCGACGGCGGCTACCCGATCTCGACGACCGGGTGCTCGGCACGGCCACGGCTCCACGGTGACTCTGACTTCGAGCACTTATGATTCTTCCTAGTCGTGTAATCCGTTGTTGCAATACTTCATATCGGCGCTCGGCACGAACGTGATCTGGGGCATCCCGTTCGGCTTCCTCGTGATGCTCGCGGTCTGGAACCGGTACAACCCGAGCGTCGAGGAGGCGGCGCGGGACCTGGGCGCCAACCGCTCACAGACGTTCCGCGAGGTGACCCTCCCGCTCGTGTGGACGGGGATCTTCGGCTCCTTCCTGTTCGGGTTTACGCTGACCTGGAATGACTACGACCGAACGCTGCTCCTCATCGCGGGGCTCGAGACGCAGACTCTGCCGCTCCGGATCGCGGGGCTCGCTTTCACAGCGGCGATCCGACCCGACCTCTACGCGCTCGGCACCGCCACGACGTTGCTGACCTTCATCGTGATCCTCGTCGTCCTGTTGGTCTTGGCAACCACGAGGGGCCCCTCTGAGCGGGCGCAAGGTCGAGCGCGTCGAGGAGGAGTTCGGCGAGAGCGAGCCTCTCGCATCCGGCACCGGCGCGACCACCTCCCAGCCGTGAAGGCCTCTGTCGCCGCGTCGTCTCGACGTGCGGCACGATCGCGACACGCCCCGGAACCGGAGGCGGACAAGCTCGTGCCCGTTTCCGGCAACGAGCCCGTGGAGCTTCTCGACGGGCTCGGGGCCCGCCTTCGAGCCCGACGACTCGCGCAGCAAAACTCGTCTAGCCTGTCAAGATCCCGTTCCGCGGTGCGACAACTTGGCCACCTTGCCCTGCCGCGACGGCTTGTCGACGACGCCAGCTGACGAACCTTCGAGGCCAACGAGCAGCTTGCGGAGCAGCCTCTCCAGCGTCTGACGTTCTTCCGCGGTCAACCCCGACAACAGTTCAAGCTCGTTGGCGGCGTGGTGTCCGAGCGCGCGATCGATGAGCTTCTTGCCGGCTGGCGTCAGCCGAATGAGCAGACCGCGACGATCATGTGGGTCAGGTTGACGTTCGATCAGCCCTTCACTCTCCACACGGTCGAGCCGATTCGTCATCGCACCAGATGACAACATTAGTAAACTCACGATCGCAGTCGGCGAAAGGCTGTATGGCGAGCCTGACCGACGCAATGTCGCCAGCACATCGAAGCCAGTTGGTTCAAGTTCCAGGCCGGCGAGAGTGTTCTTGATGCTGCGCTCAAACAACCGTGAGAGGCGGGAGATGCGACCGACAACCCCCATCGCCGATACATCGACATCAGGACGCTCGCACCTCCATTGGTCGAGAATGCGATCAACTGCGTCCTCGACATCGGGTGCGCGAGCCATGCCACCAGGATAGCGTCTCCTACCAGATATTGTTGAGGTCGAGAAAGTCCGTAAGAAGCCTATGTCGCTGAGCGCTTGCGGAGCGGCAGGGTGTCAAACCGAGCGACGATCCGAAGCGCTCACACTGTCTCTCGCTGCCGTGGTCGAACTCGTTGCCGAGATCGGCTTCCCTTGCTTCGGGATTGGCCTGGTGGAACTCGTCAGCACGTATTTGCCTCCAAATAGTGTATCTTGATATGGATAATCTCTACACTAGCTGGAAAGGAGCCAGCCATGTCGTTAGTGCTGCGAGCTACCAAGGAGCGCGGCTGGCCGAGATCGCCGATGCGCTCGTCTCGGCCCGTCAGGCCAAGGCCGGCGTGTAGGAATCAACAGACAAGGAGAGCTTGATGTCCGAGAGTTGGCGCAACCGAAAGACCCTGATCCTCAGCCGCAACGACATGATCGGTCTGCTCACACCCGCGGAGTACGTCGACCGCGTTGAGCACGCGTTCCGCATGCACGGGCTCGGGCGTGTGTACATGGAGCCGAAAGGCCACATCGTGCTAGACCGCTACCAGGGTGAATTTGAGGTGATGCCGTCCTACATCGAGGAGCCGGAGGCGGCGGCGTGCAAGTGGGTCTCGATTCGCGAGGACAATGCGCACTTCGACCTGCCTACGGTCTTCTCGATCCTCATCTACACCCATCCGGAAACAGGGTTTCCGCTCGCGATCTGTGACGGCTCATACCACACGCGGATGCGCACCGGCGCGGCGGCCGCCGTCTCGGCGAGGTGGCTGGCGCGGCCCGACTCGAAGGTGCTTGCGATTCTCGGCACCGGCAGCGTCGGCGAGGGGACGCTTGCTACCTGCGACACGGTGAGAGACTGGGACGAGGTGCGCATTTGGAGCCGCTCGCAGGAGTCGGTCGACCGGTTCCTCTCGAGCGAGGCGCCGCTCTACCCGCACCTGAGGTTCACCGGCACGACCGACGTCCGCACAGCGGTCGATGGCGCAGACGTGATCGTCACCGGAACGCACGCGCGTGGCTGGATCGTGGACGAGGCTTGGGTGAAGCCGGGCGCGCACATCGCCGGGCTCGGTGCCGATCTCGAGGGCGAGCAAGAGTTGCACCCGGGTCTCCTTCAGCGCGGGCGTGTCTTCGTCGACGACATCCGGCAATGCGCACCCGACGGCGAGATCAACGTCGCGCTGCGCGAAGGACTGATCACCGACGACGACATCGCAGGGGAGATTGGCAAGGTGATCTGCGGCGAGTTGGAGGGCCGGCAGTCGGACGATCAGATCACGGTGTTCGACTCAACGGGCATCGCACTGCAGGACTCCGCCACCGTGACGCTCGAGTACGAGCGTGCCGTTGCGGCAGGCGTCGGTATCGAGAAGAAGATGATCGCGAGCTGATCGCAGAACTCGTTTCGATTCG
>JANMSC010000369.1:0-11493 GCA_031388885.1 Gemmatimonadales bacterium
CCTCCATGCGCTGCGTTAGCGAGACATGAAATGGGGTGTTCAGACCGCGGATTCACCGATGGACGAACCAGCCGGTCGAAACTTGGATCAGCCGCACCATCGGAGTGTCAGCCCGAAATGTTTCCGAAATTCTGTCGGAGATCCACTTCCGCACAACCACTCATCGGTGGCGACGAGAAAGGCTAAGCTACGGGGTGTCCGAGGTGGGTAAGCTTACGGTCTAACTCTAAGCGGGCGACGGGGTTCAAGCCGAAGGCGAGCGAGGCCGCGTGAGCGGCCGCAGCTCCACCCGCGACCTGGTACAACGACTGAATTCAAAGCGGGCGACGGGGTTCGAACCCGCGACCCTCAGCTTGGGAAGCTGATGCTCTACCAACTGAGCTACACCCGCGATAACGACCCGCAATCGTCGTCGCGGAAAACTAGCGCCTCCCGCGGGGTTCGATCAAGCTGGACCGACCCAATCCCACGGTGCGGCGCAGCAGAGCGAGCTATGCGCGGTCAGAAAATCCCGTCAATGATGTCGGCCACCAAGCTACGGTCGTCGAGCATGACGATCCGGTTCCCGACGATCACGTAGCTGTACCTCGGCGCCGGTGGCGGTACCAGGATGAGGAGGTCCCGCGACAACGCCTTACGGACAAGTCCTGGCGGCAGCGGCTTGCCGATCACCAGCAGACGCGCCATTTCGGGCCGGAGTGGCTTCACCACGATCCGATGCTTGCGGTAGTACGTGTAAAAAACCTGTCGATCAGACGCCCGAAAGCGATGATGAACCTTCGGATTGACTACGGCGACCTTGTTCTTGTTGCCCTTCGGTCCCTTGCCTGCGCTCTGTCCCTGACCGGCCGCTGGTGCGGTCACGATCACGAGTCCAAGGAGAACGAGGCCGCTTTGGCGCCATCTATGTGCCATGGTGTACCCTGCCGTCGAAAGAAACCTGCGATGACGAACACCCTGCAATCATGGTATCGAGCTCTCAGGAGGAGCAGCACGCGGTGCTCCGATAGCAAAGGGGCCAGCGCTCTCTCCGCGATGGCCCCTCGGCACTGCGGACCCACCTTGTAGACGATTAACGTGCCTTGTACCGCCACCCCACGATGCCTTCGCCCGTCCCCTCGACCGAGTACGGGTGCTTGGCGGCCGGCTGCAACGCCGGAACCGACAACTCCTGCGTGGTCACCACCGCGCCGGCGCCATCGACGAACTCGATCGTGATGGTGGTAGCCGCAGCCGGAAGGTTGTTGCCACTTGTCGTCTGCGCCTGCCGTCCGGTCGCCACGCCAACGAGCTTCGCGCCACCCGTGGTGTGCGAAAAGCTGTCCATCGACAACGACGTCGGCATGGCGAAGAGTTTTTCGACGGTCTTCAGCAGGTTGGCCTGGTCGTTCGTCAGCCGATACCCTTCCCCGAGGAGCTTGAGATTGTCCTCGTTGAGCGGCTCCATCGCCACCAGCTTCTGCGCCGCAACGACCAACTTGTCGCCCGCCTTGAGCGCCAGCTGCGTGTTGGCAAGGTTGTACCACCCGTAGCGATCGTACGGCGCGCGATCGACAACCTTCTGGAACGACTCGGCAGCCTCTGCGTACTTCTTGCCGTTGAAGAATGTCACACCCATCGACATCAGGTCGTTGGTCGTCAGGTCGCCTGACGCCGCTGCCGCCGCAAGCATCTGCTCCTCGAGCTGCTGTGCCTCGTCGGGCTTCCCGGTCAGGCGAAGCGACTGCGCCAGCGCCTTCTTGGCCTCACGATCGTTCGGCACCCACTCCATGTACTTGCGCAGCGCTGTCACAGCCGCAGCGTGGTTGCCGATGCGCTGGTATACCGCGGCAGAGTTGAACGTCGCCTGATTGCGCATGTCGGCGTGCTTCGGATTATCGCCCGCCTTCTCGGCCGCCAACGCGAAGTACACCGCCGCGCTGTCGCTGCGATCGAGATTGGCGTAGATCACGCCGACGTTGTAATACGTCTCCGGCACGGCACGCGAAATCGCCAGCGATGCGCGAAAGTACGCCAGAGCCGAGTCGGGCTTGTCGGCCCGGTTGAACTCGGTCGCCGGGTTGAGCAGCACCATGGCTGCACGCTGACGGAAGCGGGCAATGTCTACCTGGCACGCAGGCAGGAGGCTCTCGGCCTTGGTGAATGCGCTGTCAGCGGCGTGCAGCAGGCCCCGCATCAGGTTGACCCGGCCGAGGTAGTACCAGGCCGTGCCGTTCTCGGCCTGTCCGTTGTCTGTGATGGCCTCACGGAGCACGCGATCGGCGTCACGCAGCAGCCGAGACCGATTGGCATCCGACCCGTCATACGCCGTCTTGAGATAGGTCGCACCACTCGACACCTTGAAGTGCCCCGACTTCAGGCCACAATCGGGCACCTCGTGCTTCGTGGCGATCGCCAATATGACTGCCTGATTGGGCACTTCCTGCGCCGACGCCAAGCCCGGAATGGCAAGTGCCGAGGCGGCGAGGGCCAGCAATCCACGTTTCTGCATTTCTGCTCCTTGTCGTCAGGCCGACACCGGCCGATTCGGCCGGACACATCCTCAGTACGCAAACAGGGCCCGTCCCGTTCCGACCCCGCCACTTTCCGGCGGCCGGCCGGACAATATCGCCGAGCGGAATCTGGCAGGCAAATCGGGACGGCAAACGGGTGACAGGTGACACCTGTCACCTGTTACGCTCCATCTGTCCCACGATACAAGACGCCCGCGCCGGTATTGAACAGCACCACGCGATCGTCGGCCCCCAACAGCCCTCGACGCGTCAGTTCGAGCGCGGCCGCGATCGACGCGCCGCCTTCGGGCGAGAAGTCGATCCCCTCCTGCCTGGCGCCGAACGCCGCGAGATCTGTCATCGTCTCATCGGTCACCGCCACGGCGCCCCCGCCGGTTTCCGCGAGGATTCGCAACATCAGCTTGTCGCCGAGCGGCCCGGGCACTCGCAGCCCGCTCGCGACGGTCCATGGATTGACCCACGGCTGCGCCATCGCGTCACCCGCATCAAACGCGCGCACGATCGGCGCACACCCGGTGGATTGCACCGAGTAGAGCCTGGGCATCGGATCGGTGGTCCACCCTGCCGCCGCCAGCTCGTGAAACGCCTTCCACATGCCGATCAGCCCGGTGCCGCCGCCCGTGGGATACACAATCGCCGTCGGAAGCGTCCAGTTGAGCTGAAGCGCTATCTCGAGCCCGAGGGTCTTCTTCCCTTCGATCCGATACGGTTCGCGCAACGTGCTGAGATCCATTGCTCCAGACTCGGCGGACCACGCGCGCGCCGCCTTGCCGCAATCGCCAATGTGCCCATCGAGCAGCACGAGATCGCCACCAAACGCGACGATCTGGCCAAGGATCGTGCTCGGCGTGGTGCGCGGTGCGTACACGCGAACCGTGGCCCCGGCCCGCGCGGCATACGCCGCGCTCGCCACGCCAGCATTGCCCGCGGTCGGCACGACAAACCTGGTCACGCCGGCGAGCACCGCGCGGGTGATCGCCGCGCTCAGTCCGCGCGACTTGAACGATCCAGTCGGGTTTGCCGCCTCATCCTTGACCAGCAGCTCACCGAGTCCGAGTGCGTCGGACAGGCGTGGCACGCGGAGCAGTGGAGTGTCGCCTTCGCCCAGCGACACCGGTTCCTCGTTTGCCGTGATCGGCAGAAACGTCCTGAATCGCCACATCGAATGTCGGCGGCGTATCTCGGCGCGTTCGGTCATCGGATACACGCGCCCGGGATACCGTACCAGCAACGGACGCGCGCACGCCGGGCACACGCCGGGCACGCCGTCGGGCGACTGAGCAATGCCGCACTCGCTGCACTCCAGGGTCCAATCCATTCAATCCACCTTTACGTGTTCGAGAATCCGTTCGGCCAGCGCGATACTGAAGCCACGAAGCGCCGCAATGTCCGCCGCACTCGCCGCGCGCACACCGGCGAGCGAGCCGAACGCGGTGAGCAGGGTTCGGCGTCGCTCGCCACCGACGCCGGGAATGTCGAGGAGCGCTGAGGTGACGGTGCGCTGGGTCCGTCGCTTGCGATTATACGCGACACCAAAGCGGTGCGCCTCATCTCGGGCACGCTGAAGGAGGCGCAACGCGGCACTTCGTCGCGGCAGCCTGATCGGATCGGCGCGACCTGGCAGGAAGATCTCTTCGTCGCGCTTGGCGAGCGATGCAAGCGGGATCTCACCGAGGCCGAGTGCGGTGAGCGCATCGTGGGCGGATGACAATTGCCCTTTGCCGCCATCGACGACCACCAGATCGGGGAGGGGCTTCCCTTCCTCGATTCGCCTGGTGAAGTACCGGGTGATCACCTCATGGATCGCGGCGTAGTCGTCCTGTTGCCCGGCGCCGGTGATCTTGAACTTGCGGTACTCGCTCTTGCGGGGGCGTCCAGCTTCGAACGCCACGAGCGAGCCCACAGTGTCGCGCCCCTGATTGGTCGAAATATCGACGCAGATGAAGGTTCGCGGCACCACGGTGAGCCCGAGCTCACGACCAAGCGAGTACACCGGATCCTCCGACCGTTCATCGGTGTCGAACGATTCCATGCGCAAGCTCTCGAGCAGGTGCCGGGCGTTCTGGTCGGCAAGCTCGAGCCAACGACCGGCGACGCCGCGCTGCGCCAGCACGAGCCGTGACGTCGGCAGCGCCAGCGCCAGCGCCTCGGGATCGCAGGGAGCGAACGGCAGCACGAGCCGTTTCGCACGCGCCCCGGCCAGCACATAGTGCCCGACCAGGAAGGTGGTCAGCACGTCGTCATCCCCTTCCCCCTCGACGTTCTCGAGGAAACGATGGTCGCGACCGACCACGCGGCCGTCGCGAACCCGCATCAGGACCCCGACCGCATCGTCGCCGTCGCGGGCGTACCCGATCACATCGGCGTCACCCGTGCCGATCACCTCGACGGTAGACGGTGTCTCGACCTGGGTAAGCCACTTGAGGGTATCGCGCAGGTCGCGGGCACGCTCGAAGTCCTCGGTTTCGCTGGCGCGCTGCATCATGTCGCGAATCCGTGCCTTCAGATCTGCCGTGTGCCCCGCCAGGAACTCGACCACCTCGTCGATCATGCGCCGATAGTCGTGCGCATCCTGCCACCCGACACAGGGGGCCTTGCACCGCCCGATGTGATAGTCGAGGCACGGCCGCTCGCGACGTTCGCGCGGGATGTCGTCGCGGCATGAGCGCACGGTGAACATCCGGCGTACCAGGATCAGGGTACGCCTCATGTCGGCGACATCGGTGTACGGGCCGAAGTAGCGTGCGCCGGCGTGGCTGAGTTGGCGAGTCGCGAAGACCCGGGGGAACGGCTCGCCCAGCGTGACGGCGATGGACGGATAGCTCTTGTCGTCCTTGAGTCGGACGTTGAAGCGCGGCTGGTATTCCTTGATCAGGTTGTTCTCGAGCAGCAGCGACTCAAGTTCGTTGAGCACGACGATGGTGTCGACGTCGGCAATGCTGCGTCGCAGCAACCGGTTTTTGGGCGAATTCTCGTAGTCGGTGGCGAAGTATGAGCGCACCCGCGATCGGAGGTTCTTCGCCTTGCCGACGTAGAGCACTTCGCCCGCGTCACCCTTCCAGAGGTACACCCCTGGCCCATCGGGCAGCGTGTCGAGCTTGCGTCGTAGCGCGTCGTTCACCGCCGGTCTCGCAGTCTCCGGAGCACGCGACCGACCCGGTTGGTGATCACGGCGGCCTCGGGAATCGCCCACCATGTGGTGAGTGCAAGGTAGGTCACCGCGTTCACCGATACGGTGAGCGCGGCGAGCAGCATCGGTTCGAGGTCGGGCAGGGCGAGTCGCAGCGCGGTGCTGGGCACGGCCGCGACCAGCGCGGCGGTCCACAACTTGGCGAGTTCCGACGTTGGCAGGTCGAACGGACCGAGCCGTCGTTGCAACGCACGTCGCAGCATGATGAACTCGACCCAGCCAGCGATGCCCGAAGCGGCGGTGATGCCGGCCGCACCCCACCGCATCGGGATACCAAGTGCTTGTGGCATGACCAGCACGGCTACCAATCCGAGCGACGCGCCGAGCGTCACCCGCACGAGACCGGCACGAAGCGGAGTCCTCGTGTCCTGCAGTGCGTAGAACGTCGAGGAGTACAACCGGCCGAGCGTCGACGCGAGCAAGCCGATGGCGGAACCGGCAAGGACCAGCCAGACGAATCGGCTGTCGTCCCGGGTAAAGCGGCCGCTTTCGAAGAACGCCGCCGCAATCACACCGCCCAGCACCAGGAACCCCACCGCCGATGGGACGATGTAGTAGGCCAGGCGTTGCGTGGCGGCGTCGAGGCGGACCCGCAAGGCGCTCGCCACGGCCGACAGATCGCCGCGCTCGCGCGCCATCTCGGGGAGCTCGGCGGCCGAAATTGCGACACCGAAGAGTGAGACGGGCAGGGTGTAGATGACTTGCGCGCTGGCGATCGCCGTGGTCGCCCCGGTGATCAGCGACGCGAGCGCGAGATCGACGAACGCCGAAATCTGGTTGGCTCCGCGCGAGACGACATTCGGCAGGAAGGTCGACACCACACCCCCCACACCATCCACCGATCGCCAGCCAGCGAAGCGGACGTTCCCAGCCACCGCGCGCACCGATGGCCACTGCACTGCGATCTGAAACACCCCACCAGCAACGGCGCCCCACGCGGCGACGACGATCACCGTCTCGGCCGCGCGACCCGCGGCAAACAGCAGTACCGCGAACACAATGGCGAAGTTCCATGCCATTGGCGCCGCATACGACAGCAGGAATTGTCGGTGTGAGTTGAGCACGCCGAGGCACCACGACGAGATGACAAGGAGCCCAGCTGCCGGAAAGAGAATCCGAACCACGGTCGTGGTGAGCTCGCGCTGCCCCGCGTCGAATCCCGGTGTGATGGTCGCGACGAGCCACGGCGCGGCAAGTTCGCCCGCCAGCACCACAACCGCGACAATCGTGGCGAGCAGCCCGAGGATGGCGCTGGCTAGCTGACGGGCCTCAACGTCGCGGCCCTCCCCCAACAGGCGGGAGTATGCCGGGATGAACGACGCGGAGAGCGCGCCTTCGCCCAACAGATTCTGGAGAAAATTCGGGATCCGGAACGCCGCGTTCCAGATGTCCGAGGTCCCGCTGATGCCGAGGTAGTGTGATAGGACCCGCTGCCGGATCAGCCCCGCAATCCGGCTGAGGAAGATCCCCGACGCGACCATGTACGATCCGCGGCGGCTCACTCTCGGCCCGGCGCGAGGGGCGGGCGCGGGGCGGTGTCTTCCATGAGGCGCTGCACGAACTCACTCTGCTCGCGCAACTGCGTGACGCTTGCTTGCAGGATCTCTACGTCGCCCTCAAGCAGCTCGAGTCGTCGCTTGAGATCGGTTACTTCGTCGTCGCGCCGAGTGCCGGGGGTCGGGACACGCTCCATGCGCTTCGCAATCGCCCGCCCGATCGGCGAATCGACGACAAGCGCCAGGATCGGAATGCAGAGCGCGATAATGAGGGCGAGGCCGACAATCGACATGCTCGATACTACCGGGCGACCGGGGTGGTCTCAAGGCGCGTGCTCGCCCACGCGTCGGCCGACGCGGTCGCCGCGTCGAGCCAGGATGTCCCGTGGCGACCATACATCGCGGCCACGCTAACGACGCGTTCCTGTGGCGCCCCGCCCGGTTGCAGCGCCGCACCGAGACGAGTGTATTGGGCGTGGGCGATGCCGGTGCGGCGGCGCAAGTGGCGTTCCAGCAGTTTTTCCAGGTCATCGGTGATCAATTCGAGTCGGCGGATGCGACCACCGATCGCGCGGTCGAGCACCGAATCGATTTCCTGCCCTGCCCTCCCCAACGCGTGACCCGACTCCCCGATTGCGTCGCGTAGCCGCTTCAGTGCTGGCAGCACTGCCGGCGGCATGTCTCGTCGCAACACGTCGCGGGCAATCCGGCCATCATCACTCATCACGTCATCCAGGGTGAGGCCCAGTCGTGCGAGGAGTCGATCGACCCACGCCTCGACGACGGTCGCACCCCATCGCGGCACAGGGACCTGTGGCTGAACGTCAAGGAGTGGATACAGCACGCCCGCCTGACGCGTGAGGTATTTCAGTTCGCCGGGACCCGCGACGTACGCCACCGTCGGCAGGAGTGCACTCTCCACCACCGGACGGAGCAGTACGTTCGCGGAGAAACGCACTGGATCGCTGGCCAGCAGCCGTTCGAGTTGCGTCAATGTGAACTGCTCGCCGCTCCGGCGCGCCCGGAATCCGACGCCGTCGCGCACGAGGCGCTCGCGACCGACTGCTGTTTCGATGAACACGAGTGACGCACCGTCGCCCCCCGTGATGCCGGTGCCGGCATCAGGCACGGCTGCCACCGCGGCGTCGAGTTCGTCGCTGAGTCGAAGCGCCGTGGTGAGTATCGGGACCTGGGCGCGCTTGAACACGTCGCACGTCGGGTCGATGCAGGCGATCCCGAGCGGCGCGAGCAACTCGGCGAGCGACCCGGCGTAGGCGCTGTGCAGCGTCTCGCCGGCGCACCACCATCGCCGCAGCCACGCCATGGCCTGGTCTCGGGCGTTGCCCGGGGGCAGCGCCGCTTCGAGGTGCGCGAGCCCGACGGCGACATCATCGGAGAGCACTTCGCGAGACATCGGCCATTGCGGCGCATCTGGTGCGCGAGGCGTGAGGTGCCATCGTTCGAGTACCCCAGTCGCGCCAAGCCACGCTGCGGTGCTTGCTTCGGCGTAATCGTGATCGTCGCCGGCGAGCCAGAAGAGCGGCACGACCGGGCGCGACCATTGCGCCGAGAGGGCGCGAGCGATCGCTGCGGCAGCAACCGCCTTGTACACGGTGTAGAGTGGACCGCCGAAGAGACCGGGCTGCTGTCCGGTGGTCACCAGGAGGGCCCCCGCAGGGATCGCTGGTGCGCCCGCACACGACACCAGCGCCGCGTCGAGTGCGGGCGACCACCCGGTGTCGCGCGCGTCGATCGTCGGCCAGTCGCCAACCTCCGGGTGTGCCACGATCCGCATCGTCAACAGCCCGCCATGTCAGCGCACTCCCTTGTGATACGGTTCGCCGCGCAGGATGGTCGAGGCGCGATAGAGCTGTTCCACCACGATCACGCGCGCCAGTTCGTGCGGCAGCGTGAGCGGTCCGAGGCTCCACGAGGCGTCGGCGCGGGCGACCACGTCGGCACCGACCCCGACCGCCCCGCCGATCACGAATGCCTGGTCTCGGGCCGCGAGGCGCCACGCGTCAAGTCGTTCGGCGAGCACTTCGCTGCTCCAGGGCGCTCCGCCAACATCCAGCACGATCACGCCGACCCCATCCGGGATCGCATCGAGGATTCGCTTCCCTTCCTCGCCGCGCTGACCGGCCACGCTCCCTGCGCGGCCCGCCTCGCGCACCTCCCGCTCGACGACCGGTGCGAACCGCCCAAGTCGCCGCAGGTAGTCATCGCACACCTCGCGCAGCGCGGGTCGGAGCTTGCCGACCGCCACGAGGTGCAGCTGCATCAGGCATACAATCCGCGCATGCGGTGCATCGCCGCGACGCGGTCGATAGCCAGCATGTACGCGCCGATCCGCATGCTCACGTCGTGTTCTTCCGACATGGCCGATACCTCGGCGAACGCTTTCACCATGATTTTCTCAAGGCGCTCGTTGACGGTGGCTTCATCCCAGAAGTATCCCCCTCGATCCTGGACCCATTCGAAGTACGACACCGTGACGCCGCCGGCATTCGCGAGAATGTCCGGAATGACGTAGATGCCCTTGGCGTCGAGGATCGCATCGGCCTGGGCGCTGGTCGGACCATTGGCGCCTTCGCAGATGATCTTGGCGCGCACCGCATCGGCATTCTTGCTGGTGATGACGTTCTCGAGCGCGGCGGGCACCAGCACATCGCACGGGAGGGCAAGCAGCTCGTCGTTGCTGATCGGCTTCGCGCCCGGGAAGCCTTGGAGCACCTTGTGTTCCTTGACCCACTCGATGCACTTGACCACGTCCACGCCCTTGGGGTTGTAGATCCCGCCGGACTTGTCGCTGACCGCGATGATCTTCATCCCCTCGGCCTGCATCAGTCGCGCGGCGGTTGAGCCGACGTTGCCGAACCCCTGCACCGCGACCGTGGCGCCCTTGACCTTCATTTTCTTGCGCTGGAGGGCGCACTTGGTGACGACAAGGCATCCGCGCCCGGTCGCGTCCCGGCGACCAAGCGACCCACCCATCTCGACCGGCTTGCCGGTCACGACGGCGGTCACGGTGTGGCGCTTGTGCATGGAGTATGTGTCCATGATCCACGCCATCACGCGCTCGTTGGTATTCACGTCGGGCGCCGGCACATCGGAATCGGGCCCCAGGAAGTCGATGATCGCGGCGGTGTAGCGACGCGTGAGTCGTTCGAGTTCCCCGTTGGACATCGTCGTCGGGTCGCAAATCACGCCGCCCTTGCCGCCACCGAACGGCAGGTTCACCACGGCACACTTCCACGTCATCCACGCCGCGAGGGCGTTGACTTCATCCTGCGTCACGCCCATGTCGAAGCGGATCCCGCCCTTGGCCGGCCCGCGCGAGGTGTTGTGCTGCACCCGCATCCCGGTGAACACCTCGATCTCTCCGTTGTCCCGCACCACCGGCACCGACACGATGAGCTGCTTCTCCGGTGCCCGCAGCACCTTGTAGAGGCCGGGTTCAAGGTTGAGGCGCCTCGCGGCATCGTCGAAGCGCGACATCATCGCCTCGAACGGGTTCTCTTCCGACGCAAATCGACGATCGCGATCGGGCTTGATCAGGGGTTGCGTCTTGCGCGGCTTGGGGTTCGACATATCGGTGTGCTCCGGCCCATCGGGGCCAAAGGATGAAGTGGCTGAGTCAGGCGTCCGGCGGCATGATTGCGTCGAGCGCGTCCCGCAGTTCGGCTTCGCCTTCTTCGAACGTCACGCTCAGCATTGCGACCAGCGGCTCGGGCACACTGGCCGGCCACCGGTCGCGCAACTTGACGGCATCCTTGGCCGTCACCACAACGTGGTCGGCGCGTCGCGCTGCATGTGCGAGCCACGCCACATCTTCGTCACGAAACTGGTGATGATCCTTCCAGGTCGCCACCTGGACCTGGGCGCCGGTGCGCTTGAGCTGTGCGACAAACGCCGCAGGATCGGCGATCGCGCTCGCTGCCACGACCCGGCAGCCACTCAATGATGTCACCGAACGCTCGTTGCCGCTCACCAGGCCGCGCAGGATGGCCAGATCGAGACGAGCCACCGCCACCGGCCCCATCACGCGAGGACGAAGGTCAGCGGCCATGCGCGACGCCGTGACCGCGTCGGCCCGCTTCCGTGTGACGATGGCGGCGTCGGCACGAGCCAGGGCGCCGAGGCCCTCTCGCCACGGTCCGGCCGGCAGTGGCCACCTGACGGCGCGCGATGTCTCGGCGCTCACCACGCAGATGTTGAGGTCGCGGATGACGTCGAGCCGCTGGAAGGCGTCGTCCAGCACCAGTACCGTTGCGCCCTGGGCGACGGCGCGCGC
>JANMSC010000490.1:0-1821 GCA_031388885.1 Gemmatimonadales bacterium
CTCGTAACCGTCATCGGCTTCTTAGTCGGCGGCCACATCTCGACCCGCTTCACCTTGCCATGGCTGTTGGGAGCATGACCATGGAGAGTCGCGCAAACGGCGCCGCAGTGCGTGTCGTGTTGGCCTATGTCATCTTGAGACCGCTCTTCGCACTCCTGGGCGCCGGCGTCTCGGTGATCGTTGTGCCACTGGCGAGCGCGATTGCCGGGACGTGGATGTACGGGACGCTTAGACGGCGTCCGCACTAGGTGATGACCGTTCGCCAACACCTGATGCTCGTTGGCGGTGGTCATGCGCACCTTGAGGTCGTACGCCGCTTCGCGGCACGACCGGTACGCGGAGCACGCATCTCGCTCATCTCGCAAAGTCCGCACCATCACTATTCCTCCGTCGTACCCGGATACTTGCAGGGGCAACAGGACGAGAGCGACTTCACCTTCGATCTGCCTGCCCTCTGCGCCGTCGCCAACGTGGCGTTCGTGCACGGGTATGCCGAAACCGTGCATGCGTCCGAACGCAGTGTGGAAGTTCGGGACAACGTTCGTTCCGTTGTCGGCACGCGACGGCTCACGTACGACTGGCTGTCCATCGACGTCGGTTCCGATCCGTCGGGAGTGGACACGCCCGGCGTTCGGGAGTTTGCCATGACCTTGCGCCCGATGTCACAGGCTCTCGCACTGAAGCAACGACTCGAGCTGGGCATCGCGCATGCGCTCGCGAAGGGCCGCGAGCAAGGCTCGGGCGCGACCAAGCGTCCAGCACTGCCGGTGTGTATTGTCGGCGCAGGCGCGGGCGGTGTGGAGGTAGCGCTGGCGATCGCGCGACGGTTGCGCGACGCGCGCGTAGAGGGACCGATCACGCTGGTCGATCATGGTTCCACGATTCTCGCCGACTATTCCGCAACGTTTCAGCGCCGTATGACCGCGCTACTGACCAATCGCGGGGTGCGCGCGCTCACCGACCGCCGTGTCTCGGCAGTGACTACAGACGGTGTACATCTCGCGAACGGCTCACAGATTGCCGCGTCGTTGACTGTGTGGATTACCGGCGCCGCAGCTCCCGCCCTGCTCCGAGCGTCCGTCGAGCTGACACGTGATTCGTACGGCTACCTGCTGGTCGACGACACGCTGAACGCCACGGGTGACGCGCGCATCTGGGGAGCGGGAGATTGCATCACCTTCCGCGACCACTCGCCGGTCGCCAAGGCCGGGGTGTACGCGGTTCGCGAAGCGCCGATCCTCGCGCACAATCTGCGAGCGGCGCTCGAGGGGCGGCCCTTTCGTCACTACACGCCGCAGCGACGGTTCCTCTCGATCCTCGACACGGCGGATGATCGCGCCATGCTGCGGTGGCGCGACGTGTCAGTTCATGCACGTTGGGCATTGACACTGAAGCGGTGGATCGATGGTCGCTTCGTGCGCAAGTATCAAACGCTGGCCGAGCAGGTACCATGTCGGCGTGTTTTTTGATCGAGGGCATGTAGGAGCTATTGGCGTAGGTGGAGAATCGTTGCCAATCACCGCCGCACCCTTGCGACTAGCCTATACACATGCAGGAATATACCGATGTTGGGATACCTTTCATAGTCGGCGATCTAAACTGGCAATTCGTCGTGCCCGCTGGCCACCGAGCACAAGGGCGTGCTGCTCGCCGAGCTCGACTACGACGTGACATCGGTACCGAGCATTCCGATCATCACGACGCAGGAAGCGCGATACGACATGTATCTTCTCAAGCGCTACGGACTCCGTAGATTTACTGGAACTTGATGTTGAAGGTCACGGTTTTGCGTCATCAACACGGCGATTGCCGCATGTCATC
>JANMSC010000492.1:0-2199 GCA_031388885.1 Gemmatimonadales bacterium
CTGCTGCCGCGTTCGGTCCGCCGGGCACAGGATTTCCTGCACGACCATGTCCATGCGCCGCTGTCGCTGGCCGATCTGTGCCAGCATCTTGGGGTCAGCGCGCGGGCGCTGCAACTGGCCTTCAAACAGCATACCGGCCAAAGCCCGATGGACTATTGGCGCGCTATCCGGCTCGATCACGTGCGCGAGGCTTTGCTGCACGTCAATCCGCGGGCGCCGGTGACTGTGTCGCAGGTGGCCACCGAGTATGGCTTTCTGCATCCGGGGCATTTCGCCGCGCAGTACCAGGAGCGGTTTGGTGAGCTCCCGACCCAAACGCTCAAAATGGCAGGTGTTGTCTTGCGGGTGTGAGCTGAGCTTGCCATCAGGCCACGGGTGTACGGGTGGATGTGCGAGAGTCCGCTGTTGCAGCGGTTACACGCCGGTAGTAACTGCGCGTACCGCCGACGGGCTAGCCAGGTCAAACCTGCGTTACTACCTCGCCGAAGAGTCGATTCGTCACGGAGCGAGGCTTCGCCGCGTCCTCGGGCGTGGTCGGCACAAAGGAGCTCTTTCCACCTTCCAATTCGATCGGGAGGACCATGACCCGGACGAAGGCGCTATTTCCAGTGTGGATATTCGTGCCAATCACCGGGTCTAGTCCAGTCTCGAACCAAGCGTGCCCTGCCTCGATGCGCTCGAAGTTATCGCCGATCTCCGCCAGCAATCTGCCGTTGATGAGGCGTCGCATGCCCGGACCGCGGTGGCCGTGACGCGGAGTCGCCGATCCCGATGTGGACTCAATCCGGTCAGCGCGCAACAGCCAGGGTGGCCCAAAATTGAGCTCGAACCGTCGCGAGAGCACGATCGAAACGGCGGGATCTGCAGAAAAATCCCGCCCATTCGGGCCGACTTCATAGACCCAAACGGTTCCCTCGCCACGGATACGCGTCGCACCACTTGAGAAAGTACCCTGGTCGGGCTGTATGTCGACCTCCGTACCGCCTTTGTCCACGAACGCATTTCCATCCCGCACATAGACAAAGCGATGCGCCTCTCCAGGTAGCTCGACCGGGCCATCGCCGAGATAAATGTCATAAAGCGTCATCCGCCAGTGGTGCGGCATAGTTTCTCCGTTGGGTGATTGCGTTCCAGCAGACTTGCCGAAAGTGACGAGATCGCTGATGTTCTTACGTTGGATCGGCAGCTTCGCAACACTGCCCTCAAGATCGGGCTCTCCGGCTGCAGGAATTGCTGAATGATGTCGAAATGGTTGTAGCCGGGTAGCACATGCACCTCAGGATCATGCCCATGATGCCGCAAGTGATGGGAGTACCGGAACGACTGATCGATCCAATGCCACGGCTCGAGTCCGCCGACAAAAATCCAGGACGGGCAATGCACAAATGGCGCCCGCTTTTCAACGTTGTGACGCTCGGCGATCTCTCCCGTCAACTTCAATTCTGCGTTGACCGTGGTACGTATGGTCGGGCTGGGATCGAAGATTCCGCTGATCATGACGGCGCCTGCGATAAAGGCCGGATCGATGCCACGCCCGCGCCAATCGACTGCCAGGACTTCAGCACACAGGTGAGCGCCGGACGAGTGCCCCGAGATACTGATTTCTAACGGATCACCGCCGTACTCGGAGATATGACGATGGGTCCACTCAACGGCGGCAATGGCTGATTCCGCCACGCCATCCAAGGTTGAATCCGGGCAAAGTTCGTAATTGGCGATGACCGTCGTAATTCCGCTGGAAATCAGCGCGCCCGCGATGAACGCGAAGTTGTCCTTGTCTTGCGCACGCCAATAGCCGCCATGGAAAAAGATATGCACCGGGCCTGGATTCCGACTCTGAGATTCCGCCCGATAAATATCGAGCGTCCGCAACGGATGATCGCCGTAAGGAATATCCAAGTGGCTCTTCAAACTCGCGCGCGCTGCTGAATTCGCGGGCGCGCGGAGCGCTTGATAGTCTTTGAAGTTGGGAAAGGCTCGCTGCGGGTTGTATTGGAACTCATGTTCCTCATCCGGCAAGAGTGACGGCGCAGCTTTCAGGACATACATCGAAGCGATCCTTGCGTGAGTGTGACGGGTTGGATTGACGTTATGTGAGGCATAAGCACGCTGGCGGCCGCATGGGGACTCAGCGTGTTATCCAACGACTTACTGCAGACAGTTATAGGTGGCCCTAAACAATATAAACCAGATCCGACC
>JANMSC010000007.1:0-4786 GCA_031388885.1 Gemmatimonadales bacterium
GTCTGGTTCCAGTTCAGCGTGACGACCTGGTTCTTGGTCATCGCCCCGAAAGTGAGGTCGGGGGCGAGACGGTTACGGTTCTGTGCCCGGCTGCCGAGGTACGACAGCGAGATGCGCGAGCCCTGACCGAACGAGTAGTTCAGCTTACCCGTCACATTGTACGTGGTCGCCGGAGAATATGCGTTGCGGTTGCCGAGGCAGGAAAATCCGTAATTGTCGCGAATCCCCGGATCAGCAGCGCCTGCCACATAATCGGCGTCGCACTCGCCGCGGACCACGGCCATCTTGTACACGTCGATGAACGCCGTGTCCGCGGTCGCGCTGGTCGTGCGCGGGACGGCGTAGGTGGTGTCGACGCCGACCGCGGCCCACTGCGGCACTTCCTCACCCTTGTAGCCGCCCACGCCGGTGCGGGTGCCCTGAAGCCCGCCACCCACGAAGAACGTGAGGTTCTTCAGAATTGGGCCGCCGAGCGACACCTGGAGCAGGTTGAAGCCGGTGGACTGCTTCAGGCCCGAGAACTCGTCGGTTTCATACCCGACGCTGCCAGCGAAGCGCGATCCGCCGGTGCGGGTCGCGATCGCGATCACGCCACCCTGCGCGTTGCCATACTCGGCCGACGAGGCACCGGTGGTGACCGACGCGTCTTCGAACGCATTCGCGCCAATCGTAATACCGCCGACACCGCGCGTCCGCGCGCCCGTGCCGCGATTGCCCGGCGACACCGGGACACCGTCGATGTAGGTGCTGTTTTCGTCAGTCCGCGAACCGCGCACCGAGATGCTGCCGCCACCCGGCGACGCCATCACACCCGGCTGGAGCGCGAGCACGTTGGAAATGTTGTCCACCGGCAGCTTGGCGGCGAAGTCGCCGTCCATCGCTTGCTTGGTGGTCACCTGGTCGCGCGGCACGAGGACGTTTTTTGCCTCGACGACGGTGATTTCCTGCACCTGCGCAATCGTCGCCTCGAGGATCACGTCGATGGTGATCGTCTGGCCCGACGGGATGCGGATACCCGTGGTCCGCGTCGGCTTGTAGCCGACGTACTGGATCCGGATATCGACCAGGCCGGCCGGAATGCTGTTGAAGAAGTAATAGCCACGAGGATCGGCGACCGCGCTGAACGCGGTGCCTTCGACGATTACGCGCGCGTTGGCGACCGGCGTACCGCCCTGGTCACGGACGCGACCCTCGAGCTTGCCGGTGCCACCCTGGGCTGCAAGCGCCGAAGCGCCGAACCCGGTGACGACCGTCGCTAGCGCGACGGATCGCGCAAGTCGAGCGAGGGAACTCACACCACTTTGCTTCATGGAACCACCCTCCGAAGGCGAGTGCAGGGAAAAGCCGCTCCTTCGTTCGCGATCATCCGACCAGGCGGCCGGGAATCGTGTCCTGCTGTGCCGCGCATCGCGGCGACCATTCAGTGCTGCGTGTGCATCCACGTACTGCCGTACCACGCGTACCTCGGGTGAGGTACAGGATACGAAGACGCAGGCGGTAAATACCGCACGTTCCGTTCGATCGGGGCTATCAATTATCTGGCGATCGGAATGTCCCGGTGGTGTACCGAGCGCGGAGAATATGTCCGCCCCCCGCGATCGTGTCAAGCAATGGTAACAAGCGCCGCCTGCGGTTGTACCGGGGTCACCTCCGGTCCCTCCTCGCCCCAGAAGAGGTTGACCTCGCTGCGGATTCCGAATTCCCCCGGCAAGTAGACCCCCGGCTCCACCGAACACCCGGTCCCGGGCAGCAGCGCCCGGTCGTCGTGGGTCTCGTAGTCGTCGAGGTGCGGCCCCGATCCGTGGAGGTCGCGATCGATCGAGTGTCCAGTCCGGTGGACGAAGTACTCCCCAAACCCTGCCCGCTCGATCACCTGCCGCGCTGCCCGGTCGCCCAGGTAGCCGTACACCGGGTCGCCACTGGCTGCCCGCTCCTGGATCGCGGCAACTGCCGCATCCCGGGCGTCCCGCACCGCGGTCCAGACCCGCTCAACGCGCTCCGGCACGGTGCCGCCGGAAAAGCCCATCCACGTCTGGTCGGCGAAGATCGCCCCAGGCCGCATTCCTCCCCACAGGTCGAGCAGCACCACCTCGTCGTGGCCCAGGGAGCGGTCTGCACCCTCGCGAGGTTCGTAGTGAGGATTTGCGGCGTTGGGCCCGAACCCGACGATCGGATGGGTCGTGAGGTACATCCCCTCCGCTTCCATCGCCCCGACGACCTCGCGCTGCAGCGCGCTCTCGCGGAGTCCGGTGCCGGCCCGGCGGACCGCCCCTGCCAACGCATCGAGCGCAATCGTTCGCAGAAGCTCCGCCGCACGGCGATGTTCCGCCGCTTCCCCTACAGACCACGTCGCGGCGAACCGCGTCACAAGTTCAGCGCTCGACACGATCCGCAGCCCAAGCGACTGGAGCAGGTCCACCACGCCCCAGGGTATCCGGTCGAGATAGGGCACCGCATCGCGCGGCGAAATCTCCATCGCCGCAACCTTGCCGCCCACCACATCCGTCAACGCCGCGTGCAACTCGGCGTGGCGCGCGAAGGGCCGCACGACACCGTCAAACGTCTCGAACGGTTGCAGCTCGATCCGGTGCACGATCGCCGTCATCGGCCCCTCGCGCGGGATCCAGACAAAGACTCGACGCGTCCCCATTCCGGTGGGCAGGAGTTGCTGGGCCACCGGATTGCACCCGTGAAAATCAAACAGGAGCCATCCGTCGGCCCCGAGGCGCTCGAGTGCCTCGGCCGCCACAGCCCGATCGATGCTGGCGAGTCCGGTCATTCGTAGCCTTCGGTGCGGGTGGCGCGCCAGATACATGATCGGTCGCCCCGGCTGCGGCACGACTGGTGGACCATGGCGCCTTCCAGGTCAGCCACGAGGCGGAGCAGTTCGGCGAGCGCGGCGGTGTAGAACGCACACGCGACGCCGTCGTCACGGGCTTGCATGGCGAGAGAATTCTCGAGCTCGCAGCGCGCCAACCCGTCGGACGGACGCAGGTCGGCCTGCAGCCAGCGGCGCGCGAGGCGTCCAGCGAGGCGGAGGTTGAGGGCATCACCCACCCGACCCGGCGTCGCCGCCGCGAGGGCTCGCGACCCGCCGCCGAGGCGGCGAGCGGCGAACCGGGCCGCACGGCGACCGGCATCGGCGTACACCAGCGCGGCGTCGGGACGACGCCCAACCAATCGGAATACGGCGAGGACTTCCTCTTCGGGCACATCATCGCCGCCCTGGGCGCGCTCGCGATATCGGGCGACCTGGGCCGCGACCGTCGCGGAGAGGCCGAAGCGCTTGGCCGCCAGCTCGTGCTCCAGCGCGCCCAACCCGTCGTCGGGGGGGGTGTCGATGTTCTGGACTGCCTCGAGGAGGCTAAGCGGGAGGATTGCGGGGACGCCGTCGGCCATCGGTGGCGCAACGTAAGCGGTCCTCGGCGCGATAGGCAGGGCGCACGTTGTAGTTTCCATCATGTCTGAAACCGCCGCCGTGGGCAGCTTTGAAGCTGAGGCGCTGCCCCATCTCGATACGCTGTACCGCGTCGCGCTCCGGCTGACCAACGAGCCCGCTGCGGCCGACGACCTCGTCCAGGACACGATGCTGCGCGCGATCCGGGCGTGGAAGTCGTTCCAGCCGGGTTCGAATGCCCGAGCCTGGCTCGTGACCATCCTGCGCAACCAGTTCATTTCGGGGTGGCGCAGCCGCAAGCGCGCACCGCAAGCGGTCGACATGGACGCCATTCCCGAGCCGCCCGATACGGCGGACCCCGACCCCGAAGGCCGGTTTTTCGCCGAGATCGTCGATGAGGAGGTGCTTGCGGCGATCAACGACCTCCCCGATGAGTTCCGAGAGGTGGTGGTCCTCAGCGACCTCGAGGAACTCCCGTATGCCGACATCGCCGCGGCCCTCGACATCCCGGTCGGCACCGTCAAGTCGCGCCTGTTTCGGGCTCGCAGGATCCTTCAGGGGCGTCTCAGGCGTTACGCCGAAGAGACGGGCATCGTCCCGCCCAGGGGAGAAGATGTATGACGGATTTGCCGTACGATTGTGAAGCGGTGCTGGGCCAACTCGATGCCCTGCGCCGGGGCGAACTCACCCGAACGCAGATCGCGGCGATGCAAATGCACATGGAAGCCTGCCAGAAGTGCCTCTGTATCGAGCGCTACGAACGGGCATTCCTCGAGCGGTTGAAGGCGATGGGCTCGCCGCCCTGCCCCGATGCCCTGCGGGAAAAGGTCGCCGCTGCGCTTGCCGCCGACGATGGCGGATGATGCCACCGACGTCATAGTCGTTGGCGGCGGCCCCGGCGGAAGCGCAACCGCGCTTCGCCTCGCCCGCGCCGGACATCGGGTCACACTGCTCGATCGCGCGAGGTTTCCGCGACACAAAGCCTGCTCCGAGTACACCTCCCCCCAAACCCTCCGTCATCTCGACGGGCTGGGCGTGTTGCACGAGTTGGATGCGGGCCTCGGCACTGCGCTTCGTGGCACGCGTGTGACCGCTGCGGGCGGACAGACACTCACCGGGTATTTTTCCCGGGCCGGTGGCACACCGTTCCGTCCTACCGGGCTTGCGCTGCCCCGCCTGGTCCTTGATCACGTCCTGTTTCGCGCCGCGGCAGACGCGGGCGTAACGGTGCGCGAAGGGATGACGGTACTCGACCTGCGTGGTGCTGATGCCGAGGGCCGGGTTGTGCAGGTCCGCGATGGCGATGGCGCGGTGCATCGCTTGCGCGCCCGGGTCGTCGTCGGCGCCGATGGGCTGCGCAGTACGGTGGCACGACGAGCGGGTCTCAGG
>JANMSC010000027.1:0-2643 GCA_031388885.1 Gemmatimonadales bacterium
CGGGCGCATGACCGAGACGGGCTTGAGTCTGGGCACGCCGCACTACATGAGTCCCGAGCAGGCGACCGCAGAGAAGGACATCACGGCGCGCAGCGATGTGTACTCGCTTGGGAGCGTGCTGTACGAGATGCTCACCGGCAATCCGCCACACACGGGCGCCAGTGCGCAGCAGATCATCATGAAGATCATCGTGGAACCGGTGGAGTCGGTCACCAAACACAGGAGGTCGGTGCCGCCGAACGTGGCCGCCGCGGTGGCGAAGTCACTCGAGAAGCTGCCGGCGGACCGATTCGAGAGTGCACAGGCGTTTGCCGACGCGCTGGCGAATCCGGGGTTTTCGGTCTCCATCAATCCCTACGGCGCATCGCGCCGCGTGGATTCCCATTCCTGGATTCGGGATCGGCGCACGCTGGTCACGCTGGGACTTGCGGCGGCCGCCGTGCTTGGTGCCATGGCAATTGGTCGGCCTGGGAACCGTTCAGTGACAGAGAGGGAGGTATTGCGACTGGCTATCGAGCCGGATGCTGGCCTCGGCGACTTCTTGGTTTTCGAGGACTCGCACGGCCCGCCCAGGGTCTCGCCGGATGGCAGGTCGGTGGCGTTTGCCGGGCTCGCAGGAGGGGCGGACAAACTCCTAATCCGGCGGCTGGACCAGTTCGAGAGTCGGGTCATTCCTGGTGGCGGCACCAACCCCTTCTATTCTCCCGATGGGCGCTGGCTCGGATTCGCCCGAGGCCCCGAGATCTGGCGGGTTGCCGTGGAAGGCGGGGACCCGGTGACAGTCGGAAGCCTTGCTGCGACCGACTGGTACTGGACCGGCTACGTCTGGCATCCTAGCGGTAACATCGTGGTCACGACCTTGAGCGGACTATGGATCTTGCCAGAGACCGGCGGGGCCCCACACCGGTTGGTGGTCGCTGACTCCGCGAGAGGGGAAGTCCTTCTCAATCCCGTGGTGCTGGATGAGGAGCGGGTGATGGTTGAGGTCCGGACTCCCGGCGGCGCAGCACGCCTGGCCGCCATCTCGCTCCGCAACGGTGAGCGTGTGATGGTCCCGGAGGGCATCGGGGCTCCTGCCGCGCTGGTCGGCGACCTGATCGTGTTCGGACGCGACCCGGTTCGCGTTTCCCGCTTCGCCCGCAGCGACCTTTCCCTGGTCGGGGTACCGATTCCCATGCCAGGCGTTCGCCCTGGCAGTGTCGTCTCCACAGAGGGGTCCCTCTCGTGGTTCGACACCGGGAGACAGGTCTACGAGCCGGTCTGGGTGACCGCCGACGGTAGCGAAACTCCTCTCGGTCTGGAGCCGGGATTATTCCGCTGGCCCCGCCTTTCGCCGACGGCAACCACCATTGCCTACGGGCTCCCAGACGTCGGCGCCAGATACGGCGTCTGGGCAAGCGATCTGCGCACCGGCACCCGAGTTCGCCTCGGCACCGCTGGGATGCTCCACTCCGAACCGGTGTGGACGCCATCTGGCTCTTCAGTGGTATATGCGGCTGGCGATGCCCCCAATGGTGGCCTGCTGATGCAGGCGGCCGATGCGCGGGGGGCCCCCGACACTCTTTACGCAGGCGCCGCGGTGTCGTGGCCAACCGATATCAGCCCCGACGGCACTATGGTGGCTTATTACGGGTCGCTCGCTCCCGACGAGAACGACTTGTTCTTCCTTACCATCGCGGACCGATCCATTCGCCGAGTGTCGCGGCCGCGCGGGCAAAGGGGGGCGCGGTTCTCTCCCGACATGCGATGGATCGCGTACCAGAGCACCGAGAGCGGGCGGTCCGAAGTCCACGTGCAGCCTTGGCCCACGCTCGACGCCAAAGTGGTGGTATCCAACGGGGGAGGGCGTGAACCGGTGTGGTCACGCGACGGACGTCGGCTGTTCTACCGGAATGCGGGACAGGTGTTCGCGATCGATGTGCATCTCGATGCGCCGACCGCGACGTTCGCCAACTCACCGCCGCGCGAGGTCCTGAGCGGAAACTGGTTCAGTGACCCGTACGGCGATCAAAGCTGGGACGTGGCGCCGGATGGTCGGTTCCTCTTCCTGCGCCCTGCCGCGGGCAGCCGCGTCGAGGTGAAAGTCGTCCGCAACTGGATTGCCGAGGTTCAGGCGGCGCTGGCCGTCGCTTCAGCGACGAGCACACGGTGAGCACCACCTTCGACCGCCTCACGGCCGCCCTCGCCGACCGCTACCGCGTCGAGCGCGAGCTCGGCGCGGGCGGCATGGCCACGGTGTATCTCGCGCACGACCTCAAGCATCAACGCGACGTCGCCATCAAGGTGCTGCACCCCGACCTGGGTGCCGCACTCGGCGCCGAACGCTTCCTCACCGAAATTCGCACCACCGCGCGCCTGCAGCACCCGCACATCCTGCCGCTGCTCGACTCGGGCGAAGCGGATGGGTTGTTGTACTACGTCATGCCGTTGGTGACGGGGGAGACACTGCGCACCCGGTTGGATCGCGAACGGCAACTTCCAATCGATGACGCGGTGCGCGTCGCGCGCGAGGTGGCCGACGCCCTCGGTTACGCCCACGGCCTCGGCGTGATCCACCGCGACATCAAACCCGAGAACATCCTGCTGCAGGGCGGGCACGCGCTCGTCGCCGATTTTGGTATCGCGCTCGCGGTGCAGAGCGCG
>JANMSC010000044.1:0-4979 GCA_031388885.1 Gemmatimonadales bacterium
GTGCCGACAACACCGGCGGGCGCACCGCCGCAACGAGTGATGCGCCGCCTGCTGCAATGAACGCTCGTCTGCTGGTCGTCATCTCAAGCGCGTCCCCGCATCTTCGCAGTCCACCACCTCAAGCCGACGAGCATGAATCGCCAGTCCTTGAAGAACTCAGGCGGCTTCCCCTCGACCGCGTGCCCGACAAACTGGAAGATCCACCCGAGCACGAACAACGCAAGCGGGACGGGCCACAGGCCACCAACGAAAAACGCCGCCACCGCCAGCGGCAGCGATAGCGCGATCATCGGAATGCCGAGAGTGTGGCACAGGCGATTGACCGGGTGCTGATGGCTCTCGCCGTATTCGTCGATCCATTGATCCCAGGGCTTGCCGCCGAGCATGGATGCTCCGTGGAGAGTTGGGGCGTGGGGCAGCATCGATGATCAATCATCGATGATCGATCATCGGCTCATCAGAACTTCACATCAAACGCCCCGTTCGTCACCACCTTGTTGCCGACGGTACCGGTCCCTGCCGCTGGCACCGCCGTGAACGAGAATGTGCCCCGGGCACCACTCGCGGAAATCGCGTCCACCGCCACGGTGCCGGTGCCGCCAGCCAGCGTGGTCGTCCAGGCCGATTGCACCCCGAATGTCACGGTGACGACACCCAGGCGCCCCGCGCCGAGATCGTAGTTGCCGGTCGCGGTGGCATTTGGAATGACGATGTTGATCTGCCGCTGATTCGCGCCGACGGCGCCAATGCTGAGCACGCTGCTGTTGTACGTCGCCTGAATCGCGACGGAGCCGCTGAACGCTACGCCGTCGATCGAGGCGGTCACGGTGTTGTCGTCACCACCGCCGGTGTTGGTGCCGTCGTCCCCGCATGCGGTGAGCGTGGAGCAGAGCACGGCGGCGGTCAGGAAGCGAACAGATTTCGTCATAGGTACCCCGATGTCATGGGTAAGGGAGCTACGGTGCCAACTCGTGTGCATCATGGAGACGACAAGCCTGACCCCGCTGCCACGCCAACCGTCACGACACACGCTTCGCATTCCGCCCACCCTTCTCCGAGTCCACCGTGACCGTGAACGGCCCATCGCCACGCACGATCCACTTCACGGTGACCACGCTATTCCCAGCAATGCTTGCCAGCTCGAGCCGACCCGGACTGCGTTCCTGTTCCACGCTCTGGCCGTTGAGGACGTTGGTAACCCGGTAGCCGGCAATGACCGCGGCACCTTCGAGGGTGACATAGTCGGGTCGGGTAATCTTGTTCTCCACATCCTGCTGCGTGTGGGTGGGTACGATGCGCCGGTTGGCCACATTCGCGCTCACCTCGGTGAGCCCGTGGCCGATCGATCGCGACCAGACGGAATCCACCTCGACCTTGGGCAGGTGCCACGTCTGGAACAGGGTGAACGCCATGTTGCGATGCGCCTCGGCCTGGAGCAGGAAGCCCGGCTCGGCGCGACCAAACGTTTTCTTCATCCCGCCGACTTCGATCTCGCCATACTGCGGGTGCGTCACCGCTTTCCATGGCACGAACGCATCGCCAAACAGCAGCAATCGATCGAACTCGTAGTCGGTGCGATTGTACCGACTGGTGTTCGTGTCGGCCTTCTCGAAAAACTTGAATGAGGTCCACAGTTCGTTCGAGAACGTGACGATGCCGCGGCCGCCGTAGAACCAGTCGAGCTCACCACCCCATACGATGTACAGGTCCTTCCACACGATCATGTAGCGATAGCCTGGCAGGATTCGCTCACCGACCCGACCAAGCTGGTCGAACACCTGCACGTCCTGCGGGCGGTACTCATCCTGCGGCGTACCCGGCCCGCGGAGAATCATGCCGCCGTTGTTGTGGTAGCTCTGGGCACCGGCAATGTTGGGGTGCGCGACCACGAAATCGATCACGGCCCGTGTTTCGGGGAGTGAAGTCGGATAGAAGTCGGCACCGCCCTGCACATAGTTCGGCATCCAGCGCCACGGCCAGTTCCGGTTCGGATCGTATCCGCCGACGCCGTCTTCGTTGACCTCGCCGTCGCCGTCGTTGTCGATCCCCTCCCCGCCAAGGAGTTCCCACTGGCCGCGCGCGCCCGGCGGAGCCGGCACGAGCAGTCGCGGCTCTTCCGGGCTCTCGATGAAGCGTCCATTCGCGTTGCGGCGGCGCATCTGCGTGATGTTGCCGTCACCGTCAAGGTCATCGAAGGTGTCCTCGCCGATCACGCCGTCACCGTCGTTGTCGCGACCGACCTTGCCGGTCCGGGGCGATGACGCGGTATTCGGTTGGCGAAGGTAGTCCTCACGACCGTCCGGATTGATGGTCGGCACGATGTAGAGGGTGCGATCGGTGAGCAATGAATCGATCCACGGCACCTCGCCCTGCCGTTCGCACAGGTACCAGGCCGTGTACAGCGACATCTCCGTGCCCTGGACCTCGTTCGAGTGAATATTGCCGTCGACGTACATCGCGGGTTTGCGGTCGGGGTCACCCTTGGTGAAATCACTGACGGTGATCAACCAGAGGTCACGCCCCTCGTGGCTCTTCCCGATGGATGAGAGTCGGCACGTGTTCGGGTGCGCTGCCTGGAGGCGGCGGCCGATCTCACCAATCGCGGCGTGATCGTAAAAGCGATCCCACGTGACGGTTACCTTCGGGGCACGCGGCGACCCGGTGGCCGCCAGATTCCCCAGCACCTGCTGGGCCTGGAGCGGCGGCGCCATGAAGGCGGTGGCCAGCGCGACCAACGTGACCCGGATGCGCATGGGGTCCCTCACCGCAGCGTGATGGTCTGGGACGAGGTGCCGGCCACCGGCGACTCGACCGTGAGTGTCATGGTGGCGCCACGAACGCCAGCGACTGTCCACGCGCGGCGCGTCGATCGACCGCCACCGGCGAGCTGGCCGACGACCTGGATCCGCTCACCGTTCAGGATGGTCGTGCCTTTCGGCTCGAGCTCGAGTCGTGCTCCTCGGGGCATCCGCAGTCGCGCTGACAGCGCGGTGGTACTGGCGAGCACCCCGTCGTTGCCGACCTCGACACTGACGCGCCACACGCCCTCGCCGAGCGATTCGACCTTGATGTCGCGCAGCCCCACCTTCGGCAACATGCCAGCGAGTTCGACGATGAATCGCTGCTGACGAGCGAGGGTCGAATCGAGCTGCTCGCCCTCAGGGGGATTCAGCAACGCCCCCGGGCGGAAGCCTCCCACCTCGGCGCCAGGCTCGCTGGTGAGGGCGACGGCGGTCCATGGCACGAACGCATCGATCTGCTGCGCCCGAAACCAGCGCAACGCAGCCCGTTGATCCGCGATCGAGTCGGCGCCGGCTCGGGTCGCGTCCGTCGCTCCGCCGACCCGTGCCGCGCCGCCTCCGGTCGCACCAGCGCGCACAGTCGTATCGCGCGCTGCGTCGGGAGCCCACCACCCGCGCGAGCCGAAGCTCCAGCGACCGAACACATAGTAGAAGTGCGACAGCAGGTCACCGGCGCCTGACCCTGCCGCGGGGCCTCGGGTGAGGCCGGTCGTGCGCTGAAAGCGTCGCGACACATCGGCAAACGTCGGTTCGTCGGCGCGCATGATCGACGTCAGCGGCCCCCCCGCACTCGTGCCCGCGACGGCACCAGCGATACCCGTCGCGGCCCGGAACTCCCACGGACGGATGGTGTTGTCCTGCGGGCCAAGTACGTACACCGCCGCGACCTCCGGATGCGCCACCATGAACTCGGCCAACCCGCGCGCTTCGGGAGACGAGAACGGGAATAGTCCCGCTTCGGCTCCGTGGTGCGCATAGCCGTGCGCAAAGTTGCGATTGACGTCGGTGCCACCCACACCATCTTCATTCCATTCTTCGTCGCCGTCGTCATCGATCCCTTCGCTGACCAGGCGCCAACGGCCAACCTCGCCTTTCGCCCCATCCGCGCGGTGGAGCAACACACTCTCGGCGGAGTCGGCGATCCATTCGCCATTCGGATCGGCGAGACGGAGCGACGTGATCATGCCGTCGCCGTTGAGGTCGTTGGGACCATCCTCGTCAACATGCCCGTCGCGGTCGTCGTCCCACGGGGTACCGTTCGCCGTGCGCTCCCATCGCGGCGAGCCGAACATCGCTTCGGCGGCATCGGGGTTGAGGCGCGGAATGAACCAGATGGCTGCCCGATCAAGGAGGCGCGTGATCGCGGTGTCGCGACCGTATCCCTCAAGCAGGCGTCGCGCAGTGACAAGGGCGATCTCCGAACCAACGACATGCGGTCCGTGGGCGTTCGCCATCACGAGCAACGCGGGTCGCGAGGCAACACTCCCGCCAGCGCCCACGCGCAGTGCCTGTACCAGCCGGCCACCCGGTGAGGTGGCCACGGTGAGGAGTGTTGTCCTGGCCGAATGCGCAGCAGCGAGCGCCCGTAGTTCGGCCGACAGGCCGGCGTGCGTCCGATAGGGTGTCGGCGCGCCTTGCGCACCAACCGCCGCCGGCGCGGCCGATACGACGAACACCAGTGCCCAATGCGGCGGCATGGCGCGGACGAGCGCGGGAAACGCGCGCATCAAGACCTCGGGTGGGGACGAGAATGGCCACGTGCGAGCCGCGGGAGAATAACGATGCAGCGCGCCGAGAGGTAGCGCGGGACGTGCGCGAAGCGGCCTACCGCGTCGCCCCGCGCACTGCACCGCCGCTCGGCAACCTGGCGGCTACAGCCGCGGCCGCCGGGCGGCGAGGACATCACTTATTGCGGGATGACCTGCACCGTCGTGCTGGTGCGGCCCGCGCGAACGAACAACTTCACATGCAGCTTCAACGTGGCGGTATCCCAGTAGTACTTGTCGCCCAGACTCGCATCGAGTTCGGCGAGGCTCGCGGCAGCCGCGAGCGGCTGCGACGGGGAGAAATCGCGCACTACGTTGAACGTGCCGCCGGGATGCGCAAACGTCACCCGCGCCACATCGTTCACGAGCGAACGCTGGAGCGTGATGCGTGGGCGAGTCGGCACGGCCCCTC
>JANMSC010000083.1:0-6914 GCA_031388885.1 Gemmatimonadales bacterium
TGGTGACGGCAAGATCTTCGTGATCCCCGTCGAGGGTGCGACCAGGATTCGCTCAGGCGAACGGGGGGCGAGCGCGCTGTGAACATGCGCCGGTGACAAGGGATTCATTCAGGAGCGTGCCTGCGCACCAGCGGGGACTACAACGAAGTGATACGCATGGACTGATCACAGTCGCGGAGCGGGCATGAACGGGGTGAGCACACCGCAGGTCGTAGCGTCGGCGAGCACGAAGTCTCCGCGCTTGTCGACGCTCCTGACGCGCGAACGCCGAATAGAACTCGGGCGCATCGCACTGACCGGCGTGATCGTGCTGCTCTATTGGCAAGCGCAGGTGCCAGTTGAGCTACTCTGGATCGCGATTGCGATCGGCCTGTATCCGCTCGTCAAGACCGGCATCACCGATCTGGTCCGCGATCGCAAGATCGGCACCGAAATCTTCGTGACGGTTGCCACATTGGTCGCGGTACTCGGGGGCGAGACGATTGCCGGTGCGGTATTGATGGTGATCATTCTCATCGCGGAGTTCGTGGCGGGGTTGAACACCGATCGCGCACGAGCGTCGATCAAGGCACTCATCGGCTCAGTACCGCAAGTCGCCCTGGTGCGGGATGCCGGCGGCGAACGCACCGTCCCGATTGCCCAGCTGAACATCGGGGACGTCGTGCTGGTGCGTGCCGGCGAGAAGATTCCCGTTGATGGGCGCGTGGTGGGGGGCGAGGCGTCGGTGAACGAAGCGCCGATTACCGGCGAGAGCATGCCGAAGGACAAGGCACAAGATGCTGACGTGTTCGCCGGCACGGTGGTCGAAGCGGGCGCGCTCGATATCCGGACGGAGCGAGCGGGCGGTGACACCACGTTCTCACGCATTATCGCGCTCGTCGAGAACGCGGAGGCGGAGCGGGCGCCGATACAAAAACTTGCCGATCGGGTCGCCGCATGGTTGATCCCCGTCGTTTTTGTCTTTCTCATCGTCGTCTACGTCGTCACGCGTGATGTGCGCACCATCGTCACCTTGCTGATTTTCACGTCGCCCGCCGAGCTCGGGCTGGCAACGCCCCTGGTCATGATCGCCGCGATCGCCCGCGCGGCGCGCAGCGGCATCCTGATCAAGGGCGGCGTGTACCTCGAGGCATTGGCCAAGGCCGACGTAATGGTGTTCGACAAGACGGGCACGCTCACGGTGAATCGGCCCGAGGTGGTGCGCGTCGAATCGCGCATTCCCGAGTTGTCGCAGGCCGCGCTGGTGCAGCTTGCGGCCGCGGCCGACCGTCGTTCGGCGCATCCTCTGGCGAAAGCTGTGGTGGCGTACGCGGTGCGCAACAATCTCAGCATCGCGGAACCAGACGAGTATGAACAAGTGCAGGCCCGTGGAGTCAAGGCGACCGTTTCCGGGCGCGCCGTGCTGGTGGGGAACCCGGCCCTGCTGCGCGACCACCAGGTGCCACTCCCGATCGCCGCCGAGGACAGCGGGACTACGCCCGTGCATATCGCCGTCGATGGACGACTCGCCGGGGTGATATTCATTGCCGACACACTCCGGCCCGAAGCACGGGATGCGCTGGCGCGATTGAAAGCCACCGGCGTCAAACGCATCATGATGCTGACCGGCGACAACGCTGCGACGGCGCAGGCGGTAGCAGACGAGCTCGGTGTCGACGAGGTGCGCGCGGATCTGCTGCCGGCAGACAAGGTGACCATCATCACGGAGCTGCAGCAACAGGGCTACCGTGTGGCGATGATCGGCGACGGCGTCAATGATGCCCCGGCCCTGGCGCGGGCCGACGTCGGAATCGCGATGGGCGGTGGTGGCGCCCAGGCCGCCCTCGAAGCCGCCGACATCGCGCTCATGACCGACGACCTTACGAGAATTGTCATTGCTCGCGCGATCGCGCGGCGAGCGTACCGAACCATCCAGGAGAATCTGTTCGTCGGCGTCGGCGTGGTGCACGTCCTGGGCATCACGGCGGCACTGCTCGGTTGGATTGGCCCGATTCAAGCCGCGTTGCTGCACCTGGGGCCCCACGTCCTGGTGTTTGTGAACTCGGTCAAGCTGCTGCGGGTTCGTATCGAGGGTGCGAGAGCCTAGACCCTGCCATCAGAGCCGCGCCCGCCGCAGCAATTGGGCGTTGATCGCAACGATCACGGTGCTGAGCGACATCAGGACCGCGCCAACGGCCGGTGACAGCACGATGCCCCACGGCGCGAGGACCCCGGCGGCGAGCGGGATGGCCACGATGTTGTAACCGGCGGCCCACCAGAGATTCTGCACCATCTTGGCGTAACTCGCCCGGCTCAGCGCGATGATCCGCGGCACATCCCGCGGGTCGCTTCTGACCAGCACCACATCGCCCGCTTCGACGGCGACGTCCGTGCCGGCACCGATCGCGATGCCGACATTTGCGGTCACCAGCGCCGGCGCGTCGTTCACGCCGTCACCCACCATCGCCACCCGCTTGCCCTCGCGTTGCAGTCCCTCGATCTTCGCCGCCTTGTCCTCAGGCAACACCTGGGCGAGCACGGTGTCGATGCCAATCTCACGGGCGATCGCGTCGGCGACGGCCTGCGCGTCACCGGTCATCATCACCACGGTGATGCCGAGCTCGTGCAGTCGGCGCACTGCCTCCTTCGACTCCGGGCGGACAGCGTCCGCCACGGCAAATGCCGCCAGTACGCGGGTTCCCTCCACCGTGTAGATCACACCCTGTCCATTGGACGCCGCGGCGTCGACAAATGACTGCCATTCAGCCGGCGCGACGATCCCGAGCTTCTTTAGCAGGTTGGGTCCGCCGGCAGAAATGTGCCGCCCCTCGACGGTCGCCTCGACGCCAAGACCCGGGATCGCGACAAAATTGGTCGCACGCGGAACCTCCAGCCCACGGTCACGGGCACTCGCCACGATGGCATGCGCCACGGGATGCTCCGCGTCCTGCTCAACACCGGCCGCCAGCCGGAGCACGGTCGCCTCGTGCTCGCCCCCCACGATCTGGGTGGCGACGATGCGATGCGAACCGAGCGTGAGTGTTCCGGTCTTGTCAAATACCACTGTATCGAGCAGCCGAGCTTCTTCGAGTCCGCGGCGGTCGCGCACCAGCAGCCCGCTCTGGGCCCCCAATGTGGTGGAGATTGCGACGACGAGCGGCACCGCCAGGCCGAGCGCGTGCGGACACGCGATAACCAGCACCGTGACCATGCGCTCAACGGCATAGGCCGTGTCAGCACCAGCAAGCATCCAGGCTGCGAATGTGAGCGCACCGGCGGTGAGGGCGATGTACGTCAGCCAGCGCGCCGCACGGTCCGCCAACGCCTGCACCCGGGACCGCGACGACTGGGCTTGCTCCACCAGTCGCATGATGCCCGACAGCATGGTGCGTTCACCGGTGCCGGTGACTGCCACGCGGAGCGATCCGCCCCCATTCACCGTACCCGCGATGACCGTCGCCCCGACGGCCTTGTCCACGGGGCGGCTCTCGCCAGTAATCATCGATTCATCGAGCGTGCTGCTCCCTTCCCGCACGATGCCGTCAGCCGGAACGTTGGCACCTGGGCGCACCAGCACGAGGTCGCCGTCGACGAGTTGCGTCAACGGGATTTCCTCCGTTCGCTCAGCGTCACCGTCGCGCACGATCCGCACGGCAGTATTGGGCAGGAGCTTGGCCAGTTCCTTCAGCGCACCCTGGGCCTGCGTGATCGACCGCATCTCGATCCAGTGGCCGAGGAGCATGATCGTCACGAGGGTGGCAAGCTCCTCCCACAGCGGCATGCCGGCAAAGCCCAGCGTGACCGTCGCGCTGAAAACGAACGCCACCGTGATCGCAAGGGCGATCAGCGTCATCATCCCCGGCAGTCGCGTCTTGAGTTCACGGATGGCGCCGTTGACGAACGGGCTGCCACCGTAGAGAAAAACGATCGTCCCAAAAACGGGGGCAATCCAGCGAGCACCGGGGACCGCAGGCGGCGCGTATCCCAACACCCGCGGCAGCATGTGGCCCCATACGAGCGTCGGGAGCGTCAGGGCAAGCGACAGCCAGAATCGGTCGCGGAATATCGCGACGCTGTGACCGGCATGCTTGTCGTGTGCACCGTGGGCTGGGGAGCCATGTTGCGACGCGCCACGATCGTCATCCGGCGACTCGCCCGGAACGGACGGGGGAGTCGGATGCTGCGCACCGTGATCGTGATGCTGCTCCGTGGCCATTACCGTCGCCTCGTTCGCGTGTCAGGTCGCATTGGGGAAGGTGAGTCGGAAAACCGCGCCCGGTGCGTTGCCCAGATACTGCAGGGTGCCACCGTGCGACTCGGCGGCGGCCCGTGCAATCGCGAGACCCAACCCGTACCCGGTGTCTCGCGGACGCGCAGGATCGCCGCGGAAGAACCGCATGAACAGCTGCGATACTTGATGGGCAGCAACGCCGACGCCGTCGTCAGACACGGTGACCGTGGCGGGGTCGGTTCGGTCGACTCGAAGCGTGACGAACCCGCCCCGTCCGCTGTGCTTGATGGCATTGTCCACGAGATTGCTCACCGCGCGCTCCAGCGCGAGTGCGTCGCCGGTCACGACCGCCGGTTCTCCATCGGCGACGATCCGGATGCCGCGCTCCGCGGCAACGGTGACGAATCGCTCGGCGACAACGTGCACCAATGTGAGCAGATCGACCTCCTCGCGGTGTTCGAGCGGCAGGCCGGCATCCGTGCGTGCGAGGGTGAGCAAGTCGGCAGCGAGGCGCGAGAGCAGGACAACCTCATCGCGGCACCGGACAAGGGTCTCACGGTACTCTGCCGGCGACCGCTCGCGCTTCAGCGCGACATCGATGTCACCCCGGAGCACCGTGAGCGGCGCGCGCAGCTCGTGACCGGCGTCGGCGGTGAAACGACGCTCTGCCTGGAAGGCCTGATCAAGTCGCTGAAGCATGCCGTTGAGCACCGTCACAAGTCGCGAAAACTCCGCGACCTCGGCGTGCGCCGTGATCCGATCGGAGAGCGTGCCCGCCGTGATAGTCTCGGCCTGCGTCGTGATCTCCCTGGTCGGGCGCAGCGCCGCGCCGGCCAGTCGCCAGCCAAGCCCGAACGCCAGGGCAGCTGCGAACGCGGTAATCCCGGTGAGGAACAACGCGAATTGATATATCGTGCGGCGAACGGGCTCGAGTGGAGCGGCCACCTGCAGCAAGTGGACACCGTGCGCCGACCCGACAAGCTGCAGCGGATACACCACGCTGCGGATCCACCGTCCCTGCCGCCGGTGCGTCGCCCACCCGATCTCGCCGCTGCGTGCAGCTGTCAGGGCTGCCTCAGGAAGCTCGAGGTTGCCGGGCAGGTTCATGGAGCGAACGAGCGGCTTCCCCTCCCTCGTCCAGAGTTGCGCGAATCGGGTCAGCTCTGCCGTTGATCCCTCGCGTGCAGCCAACAGGACACCTTCATGGAACTCGAAATCCGAGCCGGTCGTCGCGGCACCGGCTTGCGCCTCGACCTCAGCCAGATGCAGCAACGTACCGTCGAGCTGGTTGTGCAGGAGCGCGCGCAACGCCAGGACGCAGGCCAGACCAATGGCGATGAAGAGGCCGAGTGCGTTCAGCGCCATGCGGACGGCCAGTTGGGCGCGAAACGACGTCACGCCGGACCCTCCGGCCGTCGCAACATGTACCCCGCGCCTCGAACGGTCTGGATCAGGCGCGCCGCGCCGCGGGCCTCGAGCTTTCGCCGCAGGTTTGAGATGTGCGCTTCAACAACGTTGGTCTCGGGATGGAAAGACATGTCCCACACCTTCTCGAGGAGATTGGTCCGGGTGATCACCTGCTCCGGGCTCAGGAGAAAGTGTTCCAGCAGCCTGAACTCTCGCGGTGCGAGATCGAGGCGAATCGCTCCACGCCGAACCTCTCGTCGCAGTCGGTCGAGCTCAAGGTCATCGTAACGCAGCACGCCGCCCGCAACGGTCGTGCGCCGCCGAGTCATCGCGCGCACGCGGGCGAGCAGCTCGTCGAAGGCGAACGGTTTCGTGAGGTAGTCGTCGCCGCCCGACTGCAGCCCGCGCACGCGATCGTCGACCGACCGCCTGGCGCTCAGAATCAGGACCGGCGTCGTGCGGCCGCGGCGTCGCAGCTCGTCGATGACCGTCAGCCCGTCGCGACGCGGGAGCATCAGATCGAGGATGGCGACGTCGAAGGGCTGCGCCAGCGCCATCTCGAGCCCGGCCTCGCCGTCGGCGGCCTCGTCGACGGCGAACCCCGCTTCGCGCAGTCCGCGCGCCACGAATTCGGAAATCGTCCGGTCGTCCTCGACGATCAGCGCGCGCATCCTGCCGGATCATATCCAATCGCGGCGGCCGGTCGTTTTCTTGCAGCGGCCGGATGGTGAGGCGTGTACAACCTCGGCAGGCGGACGCGCGGCCGCGCGTGGCCGGTGTCGGCATCTCCCATCCTGAGCGGATCGTCTTTCCAGCGCCGCGCCTGACGACGAAGCAGACAATTCCGCGGGGCGTGATCGCCGCGCTGCAACGGCTGTAAACTTGGGGCGTGCGCGCAGCATCGATCGCCTTGGCGCTGATGGTGGCGGCGGCCGGCGTCACCGTCGGGACGGCGACCGATCAAGCGCAGGCCGTCTCCGCACAGGAGCCTTCGCGGCCGTCGTTTTCAGAGTGGCTCGCGGGCGTGCGCGCCGAGGCGGTGTCGCGCGGCCTTCGCGAGGAGGTCGTCGACCAGGCGCTGGGCACGGTCGAAGAGCCGCTGCCTGTCGTGCTCGAACGCGATCGCGCACAGGCCGAGACGGTCCTCCCCCTCGAAACGTACATCGCGCGCCAGACGAGGGCGCTGACCGTCCGCACAGCGCGGCAGATGGCTGACCGCCACGGCGAGTTGCTGCGGAAGATCGACGACCAGTACGGCGTGCCGGGATCGCTCATCCTCGCGGTCTGGGGCATCGAG
>JANMSC010000084.1:0-5463 GCA_031388885.1 Gemmatimonadales bacterium
GCACTGCCCTCGAGCGGCAGCGCATCGCATGGCGCGTGATCGTGGTAAGCGACGCCGAGCTCGCACGCACGGCGGCGTTCGAAGGCGGTCCCGGCGTACTCCTCATCGCTGGCACCGGAAGCATCGCGATCTCGAAGGACGCAACCGGTCGCGATCGACGTGCCGGCGGTCTCGGCTGGCGGATGGGCGACCAGGGCTCAGGCTACTGGCTTGCGGCGCGCGCCCTCGAAGCCGTCGGACTGATGCACGATTCACTCGGGCCGCCGACGCGCCTGGCCGAAGTGCTGTGCGTCGCGGCACATGTGCGCGGCATCGCTGCGTTGATCCGCTGGTCGACCACGGCGACGCCGGCCGACGTCGCCGCGCTCGGCCCTGCGGTCGTCGAGTGCGCGGACGCAGGCGACACGGTCGCGATCACGTTGCGCGACGCCGCGGTCGATGCGTTGGTCTCGCTGGCCGTTGCGGCTGGGGGCGGACCGATTCCGGTGGCACTCTCCGGCGGCCTGGTGGCCGTCGACCGGCCGCTACGCGATCGCGTGACCCGGGCGCTCGAACAGCGGCACGGTGCGACTGTGATCAAGAGGGCGATCGATCCGTGCCGGGGCGCGCCGATCCTGGCGAGAGGATGACATCAATTCTCCCTTCTCGCTTCCCCCTTCTCGCTTCTCGCGCTATTCCCACTCCTCCACTTCCACCGGCTTCCCGGTCCGCAACACCGAATGCCGGTAACCGTAGAGGACGTAGAAGAGCAGCCCGCCCGCCATCCACCACCCAAACGTGATCCATGCCGTCGGCGGAAGCCCCTTGATCACGAAGAGGCATGCCGCTGCGCCGAGCGGCGCGACGACCCAGATGAACGGCACCCTGAATGGGCGATGGAGGTCGGGCTCCCGCACCCGCAACACGATGACGCCGATGCATACCAGAAAGAACGCCGCCAGCGTGCCGATGTTCACCAGGTTGTAGATGCTGTTCTCTTCGGCAATCAGCGCGCCCACACCGACAATGATTCCGATCAGCCAGGTGCTGACGTGGGGAATGCGGCGCTTCGGGTGAATCCGTGTCGACCAGCGTGGCAACAGGCCGTCGCGTCCCATGCCGAAGAAAATGCGCGTCTGACCGTACTGGAACACGAGGAGCACCGCCGTCATCGAGACCACTGCGCCCGCGGCAACGATCCAGCTCGCCGTGGGCAGCCCTGCGAGCTCGAGGGCGCGCGAGAGCGGGTCAGCCGCCGCGAGCTGCTGATACGGCACGATGCCGGTGGCGACGATGCCCACGATCACATAGATCAGCGTACAGATCCCGAGCCCGCCGAGAATCCCGAGCGGCAAGTTGCGTTGCGGGTTCTTCGTTTCTTCTGCCGCCGTGCTGATCGCGTCGAAACCGATGTACGCGAAGAACACGATCGCTGCGCCCTGGTGAATGCCTCGGAAGCCATTCGGCGCAAACGGCTCGTAGTTGGCCGTGTCGATGTGCATCGCCCCGACAATCACGAAGAAGGCCAGCACCAGCAACTTGATGATCACCATCACGGTGTTTGCGCGAATGCTCTCGCGCACGCCCATCAACAACACGCCAGTCACCACCGCCGTAATGCCAAACGCGGGGAGGTTGAGCAACACCGGAATCCCCGCAATTCGGGGCGCCGACTCGGCGAGTGCCTGAATCGCCGGGTTGCTCGCCATGTGCACCTGATAATATCCGTGCGTCAACCAGCCAGGCAGGTCGATGCCGAACCCGCTGAGCATCGAGGTGAAGTATCCGCTCCATGCGACCGCGACAGCGACGTTGCCGATGGCGTACTCCAGCACGAGCGCCCAGCCGATGATCCATGCCATCAGTTCACCGAGGGTAGCATAGGTGTAGGCGTACGCGGACCCGGCTTGCGGGATCATCGACGCCAGCTCGGCGTAGCACAGCGCCGCGAGGCCACACACCACGCCGAGCAGGACGAACGACACCACAAGCGCGGGTCCGGCGCCCGCACGAATCATCTCGCCATCCGGCCCGAACTCGCCGGCCGCGGCCGTACCGAGCGACGCAAAGATGCCGGCGCCGATGACGGCGCCGATCGAGAGCATGATCAGGTCGCCAGCACCGAGCGAACGAACGAGACCCCGATCGCTTTCGGCAGCGATCGGCTTGCGCGCAAACAATCCGTTCATGAGGTTCCCTGGAAAGAAACTTCCACGATGATGGTGGCGGGCACGGGTTGCCCGTCGGCGTTGCGTGCCGGCTTGAAGCGGTAGCTCCGCATGACTTCGTCGAATTTCCTGGCGAAGCTGCGATCGCTGATCGGTGGCGCCACGGCGATGTTGGTGACCCGACCATCTGCCGCGACGTCGAAGGTGATCGCAACAGTCTGTCCGCGCAACGACTTCGGATACTCGAGCGGCGGCACGATGAACTGTCGCGGCTCGGGCGGACTGCCCTCCCGACCGACCGCGACGCCGCCACCGCTTCCGCCGCCACTCCCCGGGCCGGTCCCCGAGCCGGAACCCGGGCCGACCCCCGACCCCTGCCCTCCGCCAGATCCGCCGCCGACCCCCGCGGCCAACACGCCAGCTGCGGTGTCACGCTGAGCGAATGTCGGCACCGGCTCGGGCGTCGCCGGTGGTGGCGGAACGACGGTCGCTGGAACCGCAACCGCTGGCACCTCGACCGGAGTGGCGGCGGTCGTCCTGGGCGGGGTGATGGCAAAGGCCGAACCGCCGCTGCCGCCGCCGCCACCGCCTCCTGTCGCGCGAAGGAACGCGTCCGAGATCGCGCCGCCGCGCGGCGCCGCGATCTCGGTGGTGGCCCATACGGCCAACGCGATGAGCACGGCGTGCACCAGCAGCGATGTGGCGACGGCGACGCGAGAACGCCGGGCTGGCGTCGGCATCGATGCACGAACGCGGACGCCCTCAGGGAGGACGTCCGCGTTGCGGTCCCGCGAGAGCGCCGTCAAGCCGCTCTCAGTTCGCCTCGATCGGCGTGAGGCCAACAACCTCGACGCCCGCGCCCTTGGCGATATCGATTGCCTCGATCAGCTCTCCATACAACCGATTTGGGCCCGGCTTGATGAAGAGCAGCTTTGCCGGACGCAGGTCGTAGATATTGTGAAACTGTTGGTTCAACTGCGCCTTCGGATATGGGGTGCCGTTGATCACGTACGACCCGTCGTCTCGAAGCTCGAGTACGATCTGGGTGCTCGGCGCCGCCGACTGTACCCCGGTATCGACCGGAGGGATGTTGATCGGGACGACGTGGCGCACCACCAGCTGCACGATCATGAAGATGATCAGCAGCACAAGAAGCACGTCAATCATCGGCGTGACGTTGATGTCGGCGTTGACTTCCCCAGCTTCGCTGCCTGAAGCCCCGGCCATGCTATTCCTCCTTGCCCGTGGGACCGCCCTTCTTGTCCGTGATCGCGACCAGGACCCTGGCACCTGCCCGGCGGCCGATCTCGACCGCCTCCTGAATTTGCTGGTACTTCAGCCCCTGGTGCGCCTTGAAGTACATGATCTTGTCCTGCTCACGGTTCACATAGAGCGCAGTGAGCCGCGCCTCGATCTGGTCCTTGGCTACCGGGAGGCCGTCGAGGAAGTAGTTCCCCTGCACGTCCATGCCGAGGATGATCTCATCATCTTCTTCCTTGCTGTCGTCGGTGTTCTGACCGACCGGCAGGGTGGCCTGGAAGCCCGCCGCAACCAGTGGCGTGACGATCATGAAGATGATCAGGAGCACCAGCATCACGTCGATCATCGGCGTGACGTTGATGTTCGCGTTCACCTTCGCGCGGGAGCTACCCGTGGATGTGGCCACTGCCCGTCACTGCCTTCTGGGCCTGGAATTCCTTGGTGAAGATCGAGCGGCCGAACTCGCTCCCCACGCTCTTGATCAGGTAGTCGATCAACTCCTTCGACGTGTACGTCATCTCGACCGAGAGGTTGTCGACCTTGGTCGTGAAGTAGTTGTACGCCCAGACCGCCGGAATCGCGACGATCAGGCCGAAGGCCGTGGTGATCAGCGCCTCGGCGATACCGGCCGAAATGCCGGCCAGGCCGCCCGACGCGCCACCCGCGGCGCCCATCGCCTGGAATGAGTTGACGATTCCCATCGTGGTGCCGAGGAGGCCGACGAACGGAGCCGTCGAGGCCACCGTGCCGAGGACGCCGAGGCCCCGCTTGAACTCCGCGAGGACGATCAGCATCTGGCGCTCGACCGCGCGCTCGGCCGAGTTGATGTCGGCCGCGGTGATCGTGGCGCGGTCGCGCAGCAGCGGCTTGACCTCGGAGAGCGCGCCGCCGAGCACGCGGGCGACGTGCGAGTCTTTCATCTTTTCGGCCAGCGCAATCGCCTGGTCGAGGTTCTCTTCCTGAATGGCACGGGAAAACTGCGGCGCAAACTTGCGGGTCGCGGCCTCGCTCTTGCGAATCTTCATCCACTTCTGGACGCAGATGGTAAGACCATAGATCGACATGATCGCCAAGACCCCAATGACGCCCCGGGCGAACATGCCTGCTTCGTGCCAGAGTCCAATCATGCTCATGTTCATGGTTCGGCCTTCCGACGGTGAAAGTGGTGGCGGCCGCGACGGCGCGGCCTGATGTCAGGGGTGATGCGCCGTCGTCAACCCGAGATCGTAAATGCGACTGCCTGTTGTACTAGCTGGCGGACCGCCTGCCCCCGCATCCTGGCGGGCTTGAAGACCGACTTCCGGATCGCCTCGATCGCTGGCTCCTCGAACGCCTTGTTGGTGCTGCTCATCACCTTGATACTGCCAGCCTCGACCCGCCCTTCGGTGCTCACGACAAACGTGAGCACCACGCGGCCCTCGACGCCTGCCGCTTTCAGCACCGGCGGGTAGCGCGGCATCGGTCCGCTCAGGTAGTCGACGGGGTCGTCGACCTGGTCCACGGTGAACGTCTCGCCCGTGACGACCGGCCCGACGCCGCCGACCACGCCCTTGGAGATGCCACCTTCGACACCCCTCCCCGAGAAATCTTTCGAATCGAACTTTTCCGTCAGGTTCACCGGCGGTATCTCCGTCGGGATGTCCTTTGGCGGAACGATGGTCTGGAATCCCTGGGGAGGGGGATTGTTTGAGACTACGACATTCTCCGGCGGCGGTTCGTCGGGCGGTGGCGGCGGGGGCGGCGGCGGCTTGAGGATGAACGACGTGGTGTCCTCGACGATCGCCTTGACGGTCTCCGCGGCACCCTTGGTTGCGGCAGCGGCGCCCGCGATCAGGATGACATGGACAACGACCGAGATGATCGCTTCGCCGATGGTCCGTTCCTTCTTCGGCTTGGACTCGATGAGGTTGTCGAACACGCTGACTGCCTCCGATGGGGACTGGTTTGTCTCCCTGCACATTCAAGATGGGGGACGCACTTCACTGCGGCGTCACCACGCCATGACAATTGGATGACAGACGGATTACCGATCCGCCGGTCGGGCCGGCACCGGGGT
>JANMSC010000142.1:0-4919 GCA_031388885.1 Gemmatimonadales bacterium
GTCCTGATCGGGTCCGCGTTGGTCGCATCCGGCGATCCCGTCGGCCACGCCGGCGCGCTGTCGGGGGTCCGGCGACGTGGGCGTTAAGGCAAAAATTTGCGGAATCACCAGCCCCGGCGACGCAAGGCTTGCGGCGCGGCATGGCGCTTGGCGCATCGGCGTGGTGTTCGCTGGTGGTCCCAGGGTGGTGGACGTGTCGCGGGCGCGAGACATCGTCGCCGCCGCCGATGGTGTCGCGGTCGTGGGGGTCTTCGGATTGGAGACGGTCGAGACGATCCTCGAGATGATGGAGCGTGCTGGACTGGCCGCAGCGCAGCTCCACGGCAGGGCCGACGAAGCGATGGTCGCATCGCTTCGCCGCCACGGCGTGGCTGTGTGGCAAGTCGCGCAGTTCAACGACGCCGCGGGGCTCGACGCCGAGGTGCTTCGGATCGGCGCGGATGCCGACGCGATCGTGGTCGAACCGCGGTCGGCGGGCGGCCTGGGTGGGCAGGGGATTGCGCTGCCGCTCGCGTTGGCGCGCGCGGCCCGCCGTATGATCGCGGCACCGCGCTTCATCCTCGCCGGTGGCCTTCGGGCCGACACGGTCGCAGAAACAATCCGCCTCGTCGGGCCGGATGCGGTGGATGTAAGTTCCGGCGTTGAATCGTCGCCGGGGAAGAAGGACCCGGCGAAGCTCGCCCGCTTTCTGGAGGCTGTGCGTGACGCTCGTCCTGCCCCGTGAAACGGCCGTCAATGGACGTTTCGGACCCTACGGGGGCCGGTACGTGCCGGAAACGCTGGTCGGCGCACTGGACGATCTCGCCGAACTCTACGACAGCGTCCGCGGCGACGTCGCGTTCTGGCGCGAGTATGAGGAGCTGCTGCGGGACATCGTCGGTCGCCCCTCGCGGCTCTCGGAGGCTCCCCGGTTCAGCGAGCGCGTCGGTGCCCGGGTGTTGCTCAAGCGCGAAGATCTCAATCACACCGGCGCACACAAGATCAATAACACCATTGGGCAAGGGCTCCTGGCACGTCGCATGGGCAAGCGGCGGATCATCGCCGAGACTGGAGCTGGCCAGCACGGCGTCGCGACCGCGACCATTTGCGCGCGGTTCGGGCTCGAGTGCGTGGTGTACATGGGTGCGGAAGACGTCGCCCGTCAGGCGCTCAATGTGTATCGCATGCAGTTGCTTGGGGCCACTGTGGTGCCGGTCACGTCGGGCACCCGAACGCTCAAGGACGCGACCAACGAGGCGTTGCGCGACTGGGTCAGCAACGTTCCCGATACGCATTACATCATCGGGTCGGTCGTCGGGCCCGACCCGTATCCCCGCATGGTGCGTGATTTCCAGGCGGTGATCGGCCGCGAAGCACGGGAGCAGGTGCTCGAGCGCACCGGTGCGCTCCCAGTCACGGTCGTGGCATGTGTTGGTGGCGGATCAAACGCAATGGGAATCTTTTCCGGCTTCGTCGATGACGCCGGTGTCGAACTCGTTGGTGTCGAAGCCGCTGGTGAAGGCGTCGACACGTCCGCGCACAGCGCATCGCTCGCGGCCGGGCGTCCCGGTGTCCTTCACGGTTCACTCTCGTACCTCCTGCAGGATGCCGATGGCCAGGTCCTGCCAGCCCACTCGGTGTCGGCCGGTCTTGACTATCCCGGCGTCGGGCCGGAACACAGCTGGCTGCACGATACCGGACGCGTGGAGTACGATGTGGTCGACGATCACGAGGCCCTCGCGGCCTTCGGGTTGTTCGCTCGGCTCGAGGGCATCATTCCCGCGCTCGAGACGGCGCACGCGATCGCCTGGATCGATCGCGCATCCGGACGCTGGACCCAGGCGAGCACGGTGCTGCTTTGCCTCAGTGGTCGCGGCGACAAGGACGTCGCGCATGTCAGCACGTTGCTCGGGCTCGCCTTGTGACGACGTCGTCGCGGCCGCAACCAGAGCTCGACATCCGCTTGGTGGAAGAGATGCTCCGCACGCTCACCAAGGGTCAGCGTGCGCTGCAGATGTACCTCCCCAACAACCCCGTCTACCAGCGTGCGATGGAATCGCTGGTGGATGCTTTTGCGCCCGTGTGGGGCGTGACCGGGCGGCTGGTGCTCGACATTCAGGAACACGATATCCTCTGGGAGCAGGTGCCGGTGTACCGGCAAGCGGGCCGGGGTGAAGGGCTCGCGTGGCAGCTCTACAAGGATGGATTGCGCCGACACACGCTCCTTCCGGGCGTGGAGTCGGAGGAGATCATTCGATTCCTGCACGTGGTCAATCGGGCTCGTCTGCTCCCGGCCGATGCCGCAGACGACCTGCTGACGCTGCTTTGGGAGCAGGAGTTCGTGCTGATCACGTACGCGTTTGTCGAAGTTGTCGGTGAGGGCATCGAGTTCCTGCAGGAGAGCGTGGTGCGAGAAGCGACACCGCCCGCGGCAGCAGCCCGGGACGAAGTTCGTGACGCTGCCGGTGCGACGGGCCCCCCGGGCCTGATCGACATGACCGACTTCGACGCGACCCCGTATTTTCTCGACGAAGCAGAGACGCGTCTCATTGCGAGCGAGCTCGACGATGAGTACCGGCGTGATATCCGGACGGCCGCGATCGACGCGCTGATGGACATCATGGAATCGCAGCGCGATCCGGCCGTGCGGCGCGAAGCGGTGGCACTGCTCGAGGAGTTGTTGCCGTCGCAACTGTCGCTCGGCGGGTTCCGTGCGGTCGCGCGCATCCTGCGGGAGCTTCGCGTGGTTGCGGCACGCGCCCCTGGGCTCGACCAGGAGCTGCATACGGAGGTGATGTCGTTCGAAGAGCGCCTGAGCCAGCCGGAGATTCTCCAGCAACTCTTCATCGTGCTGGAGGACGCCTCGGCACGCCCCAGCGACGAGGACGTCAGCGAGGTCATGCGCGAGTTGAAGCCGACCGCGCTCCCCACCATTCTGGCGCACCTCGGTCGGACCATCGATCCCGCGGTTCGGCGCGCGCTGGAACCCAGCGTCGAGAGCCTTGCGCGCTCGTCACCGCAGGCCGTGGTGGACGTGCTGGAGGCGGGTGCGTCCGACGCGCTCGAGCCGGCGATTCAGCTCGCCGCACGGCTCGGCTTGGGCCAGCTGGTGCCGGCGATCGTGCGGCACATGAAGGACGGGGCGGTGCCGGTGCGCCACTCAGCTGTGCGTGCCTTGGCGGGGTTCGGCACGCCGACTGCGATTGCGGCGGTGGAGGACGCGATCGAAGATGAGGAGCGCGCCGTGCGCCAGACGGCCCTGTCGCTCCTGCTCGAGCGCGGTGGGTCCGGCGGACTGGTGCGGCGCCTCGAGATCGTGCTGTTCGACACCAGGGAACGCGACTGGGATCGGAGTGAGCGGCGTGCGCTCTTCGAAGCCTATGGCGATCTTGCCCGCGACGAGGCGCTGCCGCGGCTCCGGAACCTGCTCGAACCGAAGGGCATCTTCCGACGCCGCGCACCCGCCGACGTGCGGGCCTGCGCACTATTTGGTCTGGGCAAGGTGCGCTCATTCGACGCCCGCCTGCTGGTGGACCGATTCACGACCGACAAGGAACCCGTGGTGCGGAGCGCGGCAAACACGGTGCTGCGAGACTGGATCCCGTGACGTCGTCTGCGGCCGAAGACAGCGTACTCCGCCAGGCGGGCCGGTCCCTGCTGGTGTCGATTCACGCTGCACAGCGGGCACTCAAGTTGTATCCGCTCGAAAATGTCGCGGTGCAGCGCGCCCTCGACGATCTCGTGGGCCATTCGGTGGGATTGCTGCGGCTCGAGGGCACGGTCGAGGTTCGCCTGTCGGGCGACTTCATCTTCATCAACCAGACCCGGCTCCGACTCGGGCTCGATAATTTTGCTGCATTCAGCGGATTTGTCGGACTGATGCACCACTTCGGGATTGGTGCGCTCCGCATCGAGGACGGGATCACGCGGCGGGAATGGCAGGCGTGGCTCTCGCTGCTGGCGGTGCCGCCGGCCGATATCGACGCCGAGGAACGGCTCGAGCTCTTGCGAAGTCGGATGCAGCAGGCCGACATCATTCGCCTGTCGGTGGACGCACAAGGCGAAGCGCCAGATGACGAACGCATCGGCGACGAGGCACTCGAACGGGCCAAGCGCACGTACGCCCACGGGGTGGCCGCGGCGCGCGATGTGGTGCAAGGTGTCCGCATGGGTCGCACCCCGAGCGTGCGCCGGATCAAGCGGGCCATTCAGCTGATCGTTGACCAGGTGCTCGAGAACGAACTGTCGATCACGGGCCTCACCACCCTCCGCGAGTACGACGAGTACACGTTTACGCACTCGGTCAACGTCAGCATCTTCGCGGTGGCCCTTGGCAAACGCCTCGGATTCGACCGGCTGCAGCTGTACGATCTCGGACTCTCCGCGATGATGCATGACATCGGCAAGGCACGCCTCGACCTCGGCCTGCTGAACAAGGAAAGTTCGCTTGATGAGCAGGAATGGAAGACGATGCAGGCCCATCCCTGGCTCGGAACACTGACGCTGTTCAAGATGCGCGAGGGCGGCGAGCTGCCCTGGCGCGCGATCCTCGCGGCGCACGAACACCACATGAAGATCGATCTCACTGGCTACCCTCGGGCGATTCGTCCCCGACGGCTTGGCCTGTTCACCAAACTTGTATCGGTCGCGGATGGGTATGACGCGGCGACCACCCGCCGGGTGTACCAGACCGAGCCGCTCGAACCAGACAACGTCTTGAAGGAAATGTGGCTCAATACCGGCCGGGGCTACGATCCGGTGCTGGTGAAGGCGTTGATCAACTTGCTGGGCATCTATCCCGTTGGCACGTGCGTGATTCTCGACACGTTCGAGGTTGCGATCGTCGCGGGGCCGAGCCCGGATCCCGAGCAGCTCCACCGCCCGCTCGTCCGGCTGGCGGTGGACGGGATCGGCGCACGCGTCCCGGCGCCGGGCGAGCT
>JANMSC010000145.1:0-1939 GCA_031388885.1 Gemmatimonadales bacterium
CGCCCATCTCGATCGCTTCCTTCGCCTGCTCGGGGTTGCCGATGCCTATCCCGAGAGCGATCGGCGTCTCGAGGCCAAGACGTCTCAGCATCGCGATCACACCTGCGTTGTCTGGGAGAACAACAGGCTTGATTCCCGTCAACCCGGGGTTCGCCTGAAGCATCACGAAACCCTTGCTCGACTCCACTGCCGCTCGCACGTCCTTGAGAGGTGGATCGTGTGTGAGAAAGTGAACGAACTCGACGCCCCGGTCTTCGAGTTGACGGCCGAGGGCTCTGTAGGTTCGGGCCTGGGATGGGATCAGGAAGCCGTCGACTCCGCTCGCGGCCACAGCGTCAACAAGCCCGGTCGGGTCGTCGGGGAGATAGGTCATCCACACCATGCCGACGTCCGGGAGGGCGTTACGGTATCCGGCGATCAGCTCACTCGCCCTCTGCACGTTGACGCCGGCGTTGCGGGCGCGGCGAACCGAATCCGTGATCGTCTTTCCGTCCGTGTGAGGGTCGCCACCAGGGACACCGATCTCGAGGATGTCCACACCGCACTCCGCGTAGAGTTCAGGCAGATCGTCCCCCCCCTTTGGATCGCCGAGCGGGAGATAGCAGATCAGTGCCGGCTTCCCGCGGCGAAACGCGGCATCGACCCTGCTCTCGCTGAGCCTCCCCGTCTCGTTCGTGTCAGGGCGAGACGAGTTCGCCTCGATGGCAGCTGCAACGGTCGATTGCTCAGGCATCGAAGTCCTCGACGACCTCTGGGCGGAGAAGCTGTCGGAGGCCCGAGCGGATTCGTCCGTACTCGGGATCCTGGAGGAGGGTGTCCAACGTCCGATTGGGGCCGAACGGGACGCCTAGCTCGTGCTTGATCTTCCCCGGCCGCGACGACATGACGAGGATCCGGTCGGCAAGGAGGAGGGCTTCGTCGATGTCGTGCGTGACGAGGATCGCGGTCGTACCGCTGCCTCGCACGATCCCCAACAGTTCTTCCTGCATGTAGCTGCGCGTCAGCGCGTCGAGGGAACCGAACGGCTCGTCGAGGAGAAGCACGGTCGGCTCGATCGCGAGTCCCCGTGCGATCGCGACCCGCTGCTGCATCCCGCCGGAGAGTTCGTGGGGGTACTTGTGCTCGTGCCCGCCGAGGTTGACTCGGGCAATTGCGGCCTCGGCCGCCAGCCTGCGCGCGCCACCCGACAGGCTTGTCTGTTCGAGGCTGAACTCGACGTTGCGCCTGACGTTTCTCCAGGGCAGCAGCCGGGGTCGCTGGAACACGTACGAGATTCGCGCGTCAGGGTCGCCCAGGTCGATGTTCCCCTCGGTCGGCTCGATCAGCCCGGCGAGGATGTTCAGGATGGTCGACTTGCCGCAGCCGGACGGGCCGATCAGCGCGATCAGCTCGCCCTTGGTGACCGAGATCGAGACGTAATCAAGCACCGGCTCGGCGTCGCCGCGAAACCGTTTGAGGACACCATCGATCGTGATCGGCGACTGGAGGGCGTTCACCCCGCCCTCCGCGTGTGCCGGGTCAGAAGCGCTTCGACAGGCCGAAACGCCCCGTATTCGAAGACGATCGTCAGCGCAACGATCGAGAGGCCCCACATGAAAACCGAGGCGGTATCCAAAAGTTTGATCGAGGCGGAGACCTGGAAACCGATCCCCGGGGTGCCCATGAGGTACTCACTGAACAGGGTCACTTGCCAGGCGACTCCGAGTGTGATCCTCGCCCCCGCGAGGAAGAACGGGACAACCGAGGGGACGATGATCGAGCGCATGATCGCGAGCTCACGGGCGCCGTAGGAGTTCGCCATCTCGATCAGGTCGCGGTCGATCGACTTCGTGCCTTGGATCACGTTGATCGTGAAGTACGGAAGGCAGCTCGCGACAGTGACGCCGACAACACCGAGCGTCGTTGTCCCGACGAAGATGAGCGCCAGGGCGATCAGGAC
>JANMSC010000154.1:0-1824 GCA_031388885.1 Gemmatimonadales bacterium
GACACCCAGAAGCAGGTGATTCCGGGCGCCAGCGTCACGCTCAGTAACATCGGCACGGGCGCGTCGCAGACGACGGTCAGCGATGAGCGTGGCACCTACCGCTTCGGCAGCGTGCAGCCCGGCCGGTACAACCTCAAGGTCGAGCTCGCCGGATTCAAGACCTCGATCATCGAACGCCTCGATCTGCCGGTTGACACCGTCGCCAGACAGAATATTGCTCTCGAAGTTGGCGGCATTTCGGAAATGGTGAGCGTCGTCGCCGAAAGCAAGATTCTGAATACGAACGACGCGAGCGTGGGCAACGTCATGTCGCGCGAGCAGATTCGCAACCTCCCCGTCGAGGCGCAAAACGTCGTGCACCTCCTGAGCCTGCAGCCGGGAGCGGTCTTCATTCCCACCGCCAACCCCGCCACCACGGACCCCCGCTACGGATCGGTGGCCGGCGCACGCGCGGACCAACAGAGCGTCACGCTCGACGGAATCGACGTCAACGACCCGCAGCTCTCGACGGCATACACCTCGGCCATCCGCATGACCCAGGAAGCGCTCCAGGAGTTCCGCGTCAGCACCTCGAACTACAACGCCGAAATGGGACGGTCGAGCGGACCGCAGGTATCGCTGATCACCCGCAGCGGAACGAACCAGTTCGACGGCTCCGGCTATTGGACGGGGCGTCGCACAGCCACGTCGAGCAACGAGTATTTCCTCAAGCTGTCGCAGTTGGCGTCGGGCCAACCCAGTCAGGCGCCGAAACTTGATAAGGACATTTTCGGCGGTTCGTTTGGCGGTCCGATTCGTCGCAACAAGCTGTTCTTCTTCGGCAACCTCGAGGCGCTCAAGGAGACGAGCGAAGCGCCCGTGACCCGCGGCGTGCCATCGAACTCGATGCGCGACGGCGTGCTGATGTACCGATGCGCGGTCGCCGCGCTGTGCCCCGGTGGCAGCGTGCGCGGCCTCACCGGCAACCACGCGGTCGAGGCGGGTTTCTACGGCATGACCCCGGCTGAGATTGCCGCGATCGATCCGCTGGGGATCGGCCCGAGCCTGGCGGCCATGGAGTATTTCCGCAAATACCCGTCGCCAAACGACCCGGGCACCGACGGCCGCAACCTGATGGACTACCGCTTTTCGGCGCCGATCGAGAACGAGTTCCTCAACCTGATCAGCCGGGTGGACTACAAGGCGGCGAACAACCACAGCTTCTTCGGCCGCTTTGGAAAACAGGACGACACCATCAACAACGCCCCGCAATTTGCCGGCCTGGCGCCCAAGCGGCAGCGGCTGTTCAACAACCTTGGCGGCGCCCTCGGCTACGACGCCGTCATCTCGCCGACCCTGACCAACAGCTTCCGGTACGGTTTCACGAAAATCGACGAGAACAACGCGGGCGTGACCCAGGCCAACTACACGAATTTCAGGTTCATCTCACCCTACGAGGGCTTCGGAGACGCCGGATCGTTCACCGACACGCGACAGACGCCCACCCAGAACAACGTCAACGACTTGTCATGGTTCAAGGGCCTCCATACGATGAAGGTCGGCACCAACATCCGCTACACGCGGGTCCCGAAGAACCGGTTCCAGTCGTCGTATCTGAGCGCGACGGTAAACCCCTCATGGGTCGCCGGCGTGGGCCGCCGCAACATGCCGGGCAGTTCCTTCTGCACGCTGCCTGGCTGCAGCATTCCAGCGGTCGCGACGAACTTCCAAGGCGGCTACGCCGACTCGTGGCTCAACATCCTGGGCGTGCTCTCGCAGGCGACCCAACGTGCCAACTACAACATCGATGGCACGCCGCAAGCCCCCGGCACCGCGGTCGCGCGG
>JANMSC010000157.1:0-6986 GCA_031388885.1 Gemmatimonadales bacterium
AGACGATGCAGAACACAATCAGCGGCAGCGACGAGAATATCGCGCCGAGCGGTTCATCGACGCCGAAGAGCCACCCGCCAACGCCTTCCTGGAACACGAGCGCGAGTGCGCCGAACGCGGCGGCAACCGAGAGAAGGTTCAACACGACCGCCTTGAGCGGCACCAGGATCGAGCGGAGTCCAACGACGAGCGCCAGAAACGTTCCACCGGTGACGAGCAGTACGATGCCTGCGAAGCGCCCGGAGACGGCGTCGTGATAGTCGGCGTTGAACCCCGGCAATCCACCCACGAGAACCCGCGCACCCTCGATCCCAGTATGCCCCGCCATCGTGCGGCGAAGTTCGCCGACATAACTCACCAGTTGTTCTGGCGTCACCGACTCGTGAGGCAGAATCTCGATAAGTGCCTGTCGACCGTCCGCACTCGCCAACCCGCGCGTGAGGCTGTCCGGCAGAAATAGCATGGCCAGGTGTCCCATGCCGGTCGCCGCTGCAACGCCGATCATTGAGTGCACCCGTTCGACCCTGGTGTCTCGCTCCGCCGCCCCGACGACGCCCCTGAGCGCAGCCCACCCACCTGAGCCACGGATTGTCTCGCCCTGCGGGAGCTCAAGCACGATCCTGATTCGCTGCACAATGCCGCCGCGTCCCATCGCGCCAAGATCGCTCAACGCCCGTGATGATTCCATCGACGGCGGCAGCCAATCACCTCGCGGCAGCCCAGTGCGCAAACGGACGGACTGCGCGGCGAGCAGCAGCAAGGGGCCCGCACCAACCATGAGCGCCACCCATGGGCGCGCGGTCACGCCGCGGCCTACTTTCCGCCAGATTGCAACCGATGCCGCATCCCCACGTTGGCGCCGAATGCGGCCCCAATTGATCCGCGGGCCAAGCCACGCCAACACGCCTGGAAGCAACGTGGTTGCCAGCAGCGCCGAAAAGACCACCACCAGCATCCCACCGACCGCGATAGCGCGGACTTCGTTGAGCGGCACCGTGAGCAACACCCCGAACCCCAGCGCAACCGTGGCCGCCGAGAGCATGATCGTGTGCCCTGCGTGCCGCGCCGCCGCCTCGGCCGCCACCTCAGCTGACGCACCCGCAGCAAGTCCTTCGCGGAACCGGCTCACCATCAGCAACGCATAGTCGATGCCGAGGCCCAGTCCGAGCATCGTGACCACACTCTGCAGGAGCAGCGAGAGCGACCAGAACTGCGCGATGAGTGCCGCGGCTCCGAGCGCCATGCCGATCGCGAGCGTACCCGCAACGACCGGAAGGGCGGCGGCGGCAACCGTGCCGAACGCGAACAACAACAGCGCCGCGATGAGCGGGAGCGCGGTCCGCTCGGATCGGATGACATCGTCACCGCTCGCGCGGCGCAAGTCGATGTTCAGTGCCGCCTCGCCAGTCCACCGAAGCGTCAACCCGGGAAACTCTCCCTGCAGCGCCCGAGCGAGAACCACGGTGCGTTCACGCAGCTGCAGCACCATTCGGTCCGGGCTTGCCGCCCCCGGTGCGAGACCGACCATCACGAAGCCGCCGTTACCATTCGGCGCGACGAACAGGGAGTCGCCGAAGTCCAGGTACGACATCGTACCGACTACCTCAGGCGCCCGGGCGACCTCGGCGACCACCCGCCGCAGCGCCGACACGCCGTCCGGTGAGTCGGCGACCGGCACGCCTCCGATCACGAGCACTGCAACTCGTGCGAACGATGATGCCAGCGGGCCCGTCAGGATGTGCTCGACCGCGGCCGATTCGCTCCCGGCAACCCGGGCGCCGACATCGAGTACCTCCGCGATCCGGCTCGCGCGCGGCAGGCATGTCACCGCGACCACCACCCAACCCAGCGCGATCCACCGCCGCCAACGCACCACCCGTCGCGCCAGTTGCATCAGGCATGCTCAGCGACAATTGCGCACCAGCTCACGCCCCCGCCGACCGCCTGCATCAGGTACCGCTCGCCCGGCCGAAGGTCGTGGAACGCGCGCGCCATCGCGACCGCAAACGTGGGCGTGCCCATGTTGCCGAAATCGCGTACCACGTTGACGGTGCTGGATGGGGACACACCCAGGTCCGCGAGCAGCGACTCGACCTGCGCACCGTGGGTCTGATGGAAAAACCAGCGCGACACTCCTGCTGCGTCAACCCCGGCGGCCGCGAGTGATTCGTGATACAGCGACCGCCAGCGGTCGTGCAAGAAGGTTCCCGCTGACGTCGCGTCCTGCAGCTGATACGCGTAGTGGGTGTCAGGATGCACGGGCGGAAACGACGGCACCACTACCATCGACCGGGCGAACGCTGGTGCCGTGCCGTGGATCATCGCCAGGAAACCCGGCCCTTGGCATCGCTCGAGCAGTACACACGCCGCACCATCACCGACAGTGAGCAGCATGCGCAGGTCGTCCGGGGGGGTGAGCTGCGAGAGGTTTTCCGCCATCACCACCAGCACCCGCTCACACCCGCCATCGATCAACATCGCACCGTGCATCAGGCCGAGCACTCCGCCGCTACATCCCGCCTTGAGGTCAAGGCACGACGCCGTGATCCCGAACTCATCTGCGAGCAATGCCGCCTGGCTGTTGCACGGATGCGGGTTGGAGGTGCTCACAAAAATCACGGCGTCGAGGTGCTCGAGCGCGCCGGCACGACGGGCGCAGAGCCGCGCGACAGCCGATCGTGCGAGGTCGTAGGCAGTGAGACGGGCTGGGTCGGGCGACTGTCCGGGCACCTGCGTCAAGTGCCGACGCTCGACACCGAGTTCGCGCATCAGCCGACGCGCGACCCCGGAGGCGCAGTAGCGCTCCCAGTCGGCCGGCCACGCAGCGCGCAGTAACGCGTCCGTGCTGTAGGTCGGCATCAGGGCAAAATCGCAGACCTCCACGTCCGCGATCCGGACATTACGCGCGGAGAGTTGCATGATCGCCGACCTCGCGGAAGCCGGTATGGGCATCGAACTGAGTGGTCAGGTGGCACGGCTTGATCTGCGCGTTGGGCAACGGCGAACGTGCCTGACGCAGGGCGGCATGACTCGCCAGCGCACCGCGAGCGACGGCCACCATCTCGAGTGGCTGCAAAAGGGCGTCATCGCGCTCGAAGTCGTAACCCTTCGATACCACCCGCAGCTGACGATCGAGTTCCGCCGCAAAGTCGCCCCGGCACGCCGCGATTCCGTCCGTCCCTTCGACGACGACCCGATACCGCCGATCGGAACAGGGCACAAAGAGGAAGTCGTCAACCCACTGCCCGCGCGCATGGCTCGCTGCCAACATCGCCATCGTCACGTCGTGTTCCGTGAGTCGCTCGTTGGACACCGAGACCTGACGGGAGGCCTTCGAGATGAATTCGATCATGGGGGTCGCCTCGTGGAACCCGGTGACGCGCACCAGGTCTTCCATGTCGTAGCGATAGAGTCCGGCAGCGGTAGTGACCACGATCCGGTAGGTCACCCCGAGCTGCAGCTGGTCTGCGGTGAACGCGGTCACCGTCCCATCGCAGGCACTGTCCTCCGGGACGAACTCGAGAAAATGGGTCGTCACCGCGACGATGCCGCCCGCCTGCACCGGGTCGCACGGAATCGCAAACACTGCTTCGCTTGCGGAAAGTGGAAACTCCAGATGGTGCCGATGCTCGAAGCAGGCCTCGAGTTCGTGGATGTGGTATCCCATGTTGCCGCCCCGCCAGCACACCAGCGCCTGCAACGACGGGAAGAGCAGTCGCGCCGGCAACGTACCGGTGCGTTGCCACACCAGCTGCAGTGTGCGCGCACGTTTCGGGTCGGGATCTCCGTGATAACGGCCCGCCCCCGTCGCGGCGTTCCGAAGCGTCAGCGTTCCCGCGGCGATATCCGCGCACAGGCGCTCGACGTTCTGCTCCAGCGCCCGCTTCACGTTGATCAGGTTGACCGGAGAGATCGCGCCAAGCGCGCCGAGGCGTTGCTCGCTGACGAGCATCCGTCCAGCGGCGTAGGCTCGATCGTCAGCGTCGGGCAGGGCGAAGATCCAGTACGGCAGTGCGAAACGGTGACGCAGCGCGCGGGGCAGGTTCTTGTAGTTGAATCCTGACGCAAACCCCTGTGGGATGCCGCCGGGGGAGTAGCCCCCTTCGGCCGACCCAACCAGGAACTGGCACTTGAGCTGACGAAGCGCTGGCCAACGGGCTTGCATTGCGCCGTAGAACACCTGCGACGCGCGGCCCACCTCCCGGCGAGACTCCCGGGTGACCGGGATGTACTTGAAATCGCCGCTCGAGCCCGCGGTCATCGCGAAAAAGATTGGCTGGCTGGGGCAGAGGCGCCGCCACTCACCGGCGTACACCGCGTCGAGGTCGGCGCGCATCGCGTGATAGGAGCGGATCGGCACGCGCCGCTGGTACTCACGCACCATCGCCGATGGCTCCCGCAATCGCGCCAGCTCGGCGAAGCCGTAGTCACGCCCGACCGCGGAATCCGCGGCCTGTCGCAGAATCGCGCGGAGTCGCGACGCCTGTTCCTGCCACGGCGATCGGCAGGCAGCAAGAAAGCGGCGGTAGTGCCAGTCGAAGAGCAGCGATGTCAGCATCGTCACCACGCCCCGCCCCGCATCACAGCACCGTCAGGCAGCAGGGTCCCGTCGGGAATGACTTCTCCCGACCGGATCAGGCACCCCTTCCCGATCGTCACGCCGCTGCCGATTTGCACCGAGTTGTAGATCGCCGTCCCCGCTCCGATGCGGGTCCCGGCGCCAACGCTGGAGTGTGCGCCGACCCGGACGGAGTACTCGAGGAATGCGTCGTCGCCGATGCACGCGCCGGGACCAACGTGGCTGTGCGCCCCCACGAGTACGCGTTCGCCAATATCGATCCTGCCAACCACCAGCAGCCCGATGCGCGGCTGGTAGGAGCAGACCAGATGGACGTACTCGCCGATCAGCGACCCGGTGCCAACGCGAACGTGATGCGGCTCACGGATCGCGGTCCGTGATGTCAGCCGCGCCCGTGACCCCAGCTGCGCTCCAAACGCGCGCAGCGTGGTTCTCTGGAAGCGCTCACTCATGAAGTACACCGACTGGAACACCGTCAGGTACAACGACGGCGCCCACCCCTTCAGCGCCCAGTGGATAGCGCCAGCATCAGCGAAGAGCCGGAACGATCCAGGCATGCTGGTCGGAAGCAGCCGGTGCACCAGCGCCATACCGAACAGCGATGTCCACGGCGCCAACAGCAACCAGGCCACGGCGCCAGGCAGAGTGCCGAGCAACGGCATCAATAGCAGGGGAAGCGCGGTCCATACGGCGAACCACGCCAGCCCCACCCACCAGAGCACGTCGAGCACGATCACAGGTCCACCTCCACACGATCGGCTGGGCCGCTGAGCAGCATCGTGACGATCTGTTTCGCGACCCAGGGGGCGGTCTGTACTGCAATGCCGTGCCGTTCGGCGAAACCGTCGATCACCCGCTCCGTGCGTTGTGTCCGCACCAGCCCAGGATTCAGGAGGTGCACCCGCACGTTGGTCCGGCCGTACTCGTGCTGCGCCGCGACGGCGAGCCCCGACAGAAACGCCTTGGTGGCGCCGTACAGCGCCCCGCCCGGGAGGCCGGCCTTGTACGCTTGCGAGCCGATCCATACCAACGCGCCGCCTCGCTGCCTCCGGAAGCGTGCGAGGATTGCAGCGGACAACAACACCGCGTGAGTGCAATTGGTGCAGATCGTGGCCTCAACGATCGCCGCGCTCACCGCGTGGAGGCGCTGCGGACCCACGCTGTACATCGGATTGACACCGACGCCGAGAATGGCGCCGTCGAGCCTCGTCGCAGGGTCGCTCAGCAACGCCGTGAGCGACTCGACGTCATCGCGGTGCGCCTGATCGCAGCGATGGAGCAGCAGCCGGTCGCGCTGCTGCGCCGCGACCGAGGCGCGCGCGTGCTCCAGTCCGGCCTGGCTCCGTCCGGTGATCATCACCGGCGCGTCGGTCTGCTCGAGCAGCGCGAGGGCGCACTCGTATCCGATGCCGCGACTCGCCCCGGTGATCAGGTACACGACGGCCCCCACCGCAACAACTGGATCGCACCGGCGAACCCCGCGCCGACGGCGGCGAGACATACTCGTTCGCCGGGGACGAGCCGTCCCGCCAATGCCGCTTCTGAGAGTGCGATCGGAATCGTCGCGGAAGTGGTGTTGCCGTACCGCGGGAAGTTGATCCACGCCTTGTCGCGCGGGATCCCGACGTCGTCGAGCATCTGTTCAACCAGGAAGCGATTCGGCTGGTGGACGCAGAAAAAGTCGATGTCGTTGACGCCGATCTGCGCCTCCGCCAGGAGCCGGGCGAGAAGCTCGCGGAAGCCGGCGCGTGCGCGCTCCGCGACGAACGCCCCATTGGGCATCGTGATTTTGTGGCGACACTGCCGCAGCGCCTCGCAATCGATCGCCTCACGCGAGCCGCCGGCCGGGATGTACACTGCCTCAGCGCCAGTGCCATCGGCGGAGAGGATCGAATGGGTGATTCCGTCATCAGCGTCGGACGCAGCGAGCACGACCGCGCCGGCGCCATCGCCGTACAGGAAGACCGTCCGCAGATCGGCAAAGTTGAGTTGTCGCGAGCGCACGTCGGCGCCAATCACAAGCACCGGCCCCTCTCCGGTGGCGACGCACCGGGCTCCGAGATCAAGCGCCTGCAGAAAACCGGAGCAAGCGCCCACCACATCGATGGCAGCACACCCCTTCATCCCAAGATTGCGCTGGACGATGCACGCCGTCGCCGGTGTCACGTAGTCGCCCGACACCGTGGCGAGGATGATCCGTCGCACGTCTCGAGGCGTGATGTGGCTGTCACCCAGCGCACGCGCTGCGGCTTCGGTCGCGAGATCGGACGTGGCCTGGTCCGGTGCGGCGAAGTGCCGGAACTCTGCACCGACGCTGTTGCGGACGAAGTACGGCTTGATGCGCAGGTGGTGCCGCGCGATCAGCTCGTCGTTGCTGATCGGTGGCCCCGGCAGGTAGTGCCCCGTG
>JANMSC010000176.1:0-9545 GCA_031388885.1 Gemmatimonadales bacterium
TTCTGGGTCGTGGTGCTCTCGATCTTCGGTGCGCTGGCGCAGGCCCTTACCTCGCAGCGTCACCGTGACCTCTTGCCGTATGTCGCCGGCGTTACCAGCACGGTGTTGGTGTTCTTCCTCGGCGTCATGCTGTTCGGTGACGGCGCCAACCCGTTCGAGCGCTTGTCGTTCACGCCGCCCGACGGTCGGGGCCTGAACCCGCAGCTCCAGAATCCGGGCATGATCGCCCATCCGCCGACGCTGTACCTCGGCTACATCAGCATCACAATCCCGTTTGCGTTCGCCATCGCCGCGCTGCTCGCCCGGCGACTCGACACGGGCTGGATCATCGCGATGCGGAAGTGGGCGCTGGCCTCGTGGCTCTTTCTGTCGATCGGAATCACCATCGGGATGTGGTGGGCGTACGTCGAACTGGGCTGGGGCGGTGTGTGGGCCTGGGATCCGGTCGAGAATGCCTCGCTGCATCCGTGGCTCACGCTCACCGCGTTCCTTCATTCGGTGATGATCCAGGAAAAGCGCGGGATGCTCAAGCGGTGGAACGTCGGCCTCGTGATCGGCACGTTCCTCCTCTCGATCTTCGGTACGCTCATCACCCGTTCGGGCGCGATCGCCTCGGTCCACTCGTTCACGCAGTCCGACATCGGTTACTTCTTCCTCGGCTTCCTGCTGGTGAGTGGGATTCTGTCGTTCACGCTGCTCTACACCCGCTGGCCGGATCTCGAGCCCGATGCACAGCTCGAATCACTGGTGAGCCGGGAGGCCGCGTTTCTCTTCAACAACCTCGCCCTCGTCGGTATCGCGTTTTCGGTGCTGTGGGGTACGCTGTTCCCGATCCTCTCCGAGGCCGTGCAAGGGACCAAGATCACTGTGGGCCCAGCGTTCTTCAATCGCGTCAACGTGCCGCTCGGCCTGTTCCTGCTCTTTCTCACAGGCGTCGGACCGCTGATCGCCTGGCGCAAGGCCTCCATCGCCAACCTCCGGCGGCAGTTCATCGCCCCGGCAGTCGGGGCGCTGGTGACCGGCACGGCGCTGTTCGCGCTTGGCTTGCGTGGGTTCTATCCGCTCATGGCGCTCGCGCTCGCAGCATTTGCCCTGGTGACGGTCGCGCAGGAGTTCGGTCGCGGCGTGCGCGCCCGGATGCGACTCCACCATGAGCACGCCGTACTGGCGCTTTCCCGGCTGATCGGCCGCAACCGCCGTCGGTACGGTGGATACATCGTGCATGTCGGCATCGTGTGCTACTTCGTTGCATTCACCGGCATGGCGTTCAAGACCGAGAAGACGGTGGAGTTGAATCCGCTCGAGCGTACGACGATTCGCTCGCCCTACGGCTACGACTACACCCTGACCCATCAGGGGGTGTCGCAGTACGCCGCGCTCAATCGCCAGGTGTCCGCCGCAACCCTTGATGTGGTGCGCGATGGCGTACGGGTGGGGACGATCAAGTCGGAGAAACGCCAGCACGTCGACTCATTCGGAAATCCCACCTTTGAGCCGTCGACGGAAGTCGGCATCCGTAGCAACCTGCGCGAGGACCTGTACGTGGTGTACGCAGGGTCGCCCGATGGCACCGAACGCGCGCAGTACAAGATCGTGGTGAATCCACTGGTGGCGTGGTTCTGGATCGGCGGTGGGGTGCTCGCGCTCGGCGGCATTCTTGCCATGTGGCCTGGTGGGCCGCAGATCCGCACCGCTCGACACCGGATCGAGCCGCAGGCGGGATACCACGTGCCGCTCAGCGCGGTCGCCCAGCGATGACCTCTCGCCGGGCGTTTGCGTCGCGTGTATTCGCCGCGTTGCCGTTCGCCGCTGGGGTCGGCCGCCTCGCGGCACAGGACTCGGCACATGCGCCGCAGGGCGGTGGCGCGAACGCCGATCGCCTGCGCGATCCAACCCTGGTCGGTCGTCAGCGGGATTCGGCGAGTGCGTTCGACAACGACCCGACCGTCATCGGGATCGAGCGACGCCTGAAGTGCACCTGCGGTTGCACCCTCGACATCTATACCTGTCGCACAACCGACTTTACCTGCACCTTCTCGCCGGCATTGCACGCCGAAGTCGTCGCGATGGTGCAGGCGGGCCAGACGCCAGAACAGATCGTCGCGGTATTCGTGGCCCGCGAGGGGGAGGCGATCCTGATGGCACCACCGGCCGAGGGGTTCAACCTTGCAGGCTACCTGGTTCCGGGACTATCCGTGACAGCCGCGGGCCTCGCGCTGGTGGCATACCTGTTGCGGCGCCGCGCTGCGGTGGCCGCCATCGGTGGTGCACCTGCGGCCTCGTCCGATCCGGCTGTGCCACCAGCGCCCGACGCCGAACAGCTCGACCGGCTTCGCCGTGCCCTCGACAACGTGGAATCGTGATGCTGGTCGAGGCGATCGCCGCTGGCGTCGTCGGTGCGGCGCTGCTCTGGATCGTGCTTCAGCCGATGCTCCGCCCCGCGACGGCTGCACCGGTGCCCGACGACCCGCTCGACGCCGAAGAGACTCCGCAGGGCCGTGCGCTGCTGGCGCTCAAGGAGATCGAATTCGACCGCGCGACCGGCAAGTTGTCAGATGACGACTTCGGAATGCTCCACCGGAAATACAGTGCCCTTGCGGTGGCCGCACTCGAGGCGGACGCTGCGATGGCCACGATTCCGTTGTCGCGCAGTGATGCGATCGAAGCCCTGATCGCGGTGCGCGCCGCCACCACACCGGATGGCGGCACGCGATTCTGCACGCAATGCGGGTCGCGGATGGTCGACGACGCGGTGTATTGCAAAGATTGCGGATCGCCGATCCCCTAAGGTGCGACCCATGTGTCGCACCTGTGATTCCGCGATCGTTACCGATATTCCGTCGTGAACCACCCCGTTGTCCGCGTTCCCTCTGTTTTCAGTGCCCAGTTCGCGCCGCCCGGCACCCACCCCACCACGGAAGTTTCGACGGCGTTGCCGATGAAGTCGTCGCCCGTCGTGATCGCGTTGCGGACCGCGCGCAGCAGGTTGAACACCGATGGTGCCGCCTTGATGCCGCGAAACAGCAGTGGTTCGACCTTGCCGCTGGTGAGCGACCGATAGCTTGCGTCCACCGCGGCGAGTAAGGTGGTGAGCCGGCTGCCGTCGATCCGCGCAACGCATGCCTCGTCATCATCTTCGAAGCCCACGATGCGAACCGGCTTGCCTGGCCGCCGCTGTTCATACGCGGCACGATCGGCCTCGGAGAGGAGCATTGCCGAACCGCTCCAGTCGCCGTCGTTCTGGTCGAAGACGAACGGCCCGCCGGCGTGTTCACCAGTGCATGCCAGCTGTTCCGCCTCGCCGCTCGCATCGACGCCGTACACGTGGTACTCGTATTCGGGCTTCCCCTTGATCCAGCTCTCGTGCGACTCTTCAAAGTGACTTGAGGTGAGATAGAGGCCGCCGGCCGAAGAAGGCGGTGGAGCGACACCGCCAGAGCCGCCCCCTCCGCCGCCGCCGCCGTCCCCGCCGCCGCAATAGTCCCAGCAGGTCACGGCGAGGTGGGGCCGTCCGTTGGTAAAATCGGTTTCCTGCGGGACGAGCGCAATCACCGGGACTCTGGGTGGTGTGTCGGGATCGAGCCGGTGGCGGTTGCCGCGCACGTCGAAGGCGACTGGTGCTTCGCCATCGCGCTCGATCGTGGCCACGAGAATGTCGGCACCACCGTCCCACGCCTCGCGGTGCGAGGCGACCGGCAGGTACACCTCGAGTGCCCGCGCGGCGGCAAGATCACCGACCACCTCTTGCACGCTCGACGCCGATCGTGCAAGGGCGGCGAGCAGCACCGCCTGATCGGCGCGTGCCAGTGCCTGGAACTGCAGCTTCTGCTCAGGCGCTCGCGAAGCGTCGAAGCGGCGCTTGAACGACGCCCGCAGCGCCGGATCGGACAACGCGCGGGCGAGGCGCTCGGTCAGGCGTTCGCGGGCAGCACGCGGCGTGGCCGGAGCTTCAGCCGGCGGAGGCGCGCTGGTAATGGTGGATGGAAGGTCGCGATCGGCGCACGCGGCACCGACGGCGAGGAGCAGGATGGGCAATGACCGACGTGGCATGAGGCACCCCCGATGGAAGACGACAGGCCGCGATCCGACAGGTGTGCCGGAATCGCGGACTGATCATTCCATCAGGGTGGGGTGTGGCGCGGAGCCGCGTTGCGCGGCAGGGTGCGCAGCAGTGCGGCGCTACGCCTCGAGTGCGTTCAGGCGGCGCACCGCGAGCCGGAGTGGGATCCAGAACGCGGCGATGCAGCACGCTCCGGCCGCAAGGAATGCGGCGATATCGAGCACGCCCGGTGCCCACGGTTGCTGTGCCTGCCGGGCCCGCAGGTAGCTGGTGACCGGGAAGGCTTCGAGCACGATGACCGCACTGAGGAGCGCGATCGACAGCAACATGAAAATCAGGCCGCCGAACGATGTCGGAATCTGTGCGGCATTCTCGGTGTCGTACTGTGGAAAGAGGGTCCCCGTTCCCAATGCCAGTCCGCCGACCGCGAGGGTGTACGCCAGTACGGTCGCGACGCTCACGGCCATCATGAAGTCGCTCGCACGGAGAATCGTGTTGGTGGTGACGGTGAGCACCATCGCCAGCACCAGTAGCGGCAGCATGCCGACCCAGTACTTGCTTCGGAGCATCGTGAGTGGGTCGAGCGGCGACGACCGGAGCAGCCAGAGTTGACGGCCTTCGAGTGAGATCGCTGGGAACACGAAGCGCGCGGCCACGGCGGCGATCACGAACCCGGCGAGTCCCTGATTGAGAAACGCAATCAGCGTGATCAGGAACACCGGCACCTGTTCACCGGTAAAGAGCGGCAGCGCACGAATGTTGAACAGGTACACGGCGATCAGCACGCCGAGCAGGATCAGCTGGCTCCACTGCGTGCTGTCGCGGAAGAAAATCTTCAGGTCTTTCAGGATGAACTCGCGGGGCGTCACCGGAATTCTCCCGAGCACCCGTCGGGCGATCACGCTCCACTGGTGACCGCGCACGAATTCGTCGGCACCTTCCTGCGCTCGCGCGAATCCTGCGACGTAGAGCCGGCGATGCAACGCCGCGCCCATCACCACGAACGCCGCGGCGGTGGTCCACAGCAACACGATCGGCAGCGGGTCGCCGACTCGGGTCAACCAGTTCATCAGCATCAAGCTCGCCCACTCACTCGGCAGGAGTGGGTGCGACGGGGTACGCAGGACCGCGATGAAGTCGACCAGCGACGCAAATCCTTCAGGCCGGGCGAGCTGCTCCGGCTGCGCCAATCGCAGGAAGAGCACCAGCGCCCCCGCTGCAAGGATCGTGACCAGCCCCAGCAGGTCGCGCGCTCGACGCGCCGGAAAGATGTTGACCAGCAACAGCGTTACGGCTGAACCAATCACCCCCGGAATGATGAACAGGGGCACCAGGGCAGTCACTGCAATGATCGGGAAGAGCCAGCCGCCGTCCCACGCGATCGCGTACGCCGACAGCAGCGGTACCGCGAGCAGCGCCACCATCCACGACGAATGCACCACCGTTTCGCCGAGCTTGGCGACGTAGAACCGCCCCCAGTCGAGGGGGGCCGCGACCAGCAGGTCGAGATCCTTGGCCAGGAAAAACGTCGACAGTGATGCGACGAGGTTCGACAGCAGCAGGATCGACGTGAAGGCGAGGAATGCGACTCCGAGCAGCTTGCCAGCGAGCAGTGCGCCGATCTCCGGCACGTTCTTGAAGTACGTGACGAGGCGGAAGGCGATCATGAACGCCGCCGCAAAGCAGAGCACGCCGGCGACGCTCAACAGGACACCACGACCGCGCGGTGCAGTCTCCGGACGCGCCTTGATCCGCGTGAGCGCACTGCGAAGCTTGGGCCCGACCAGGGTCAGGATGCCGGGCTGACGGCTGCGCTTAGCCGAGGATGGCATCGAGGTCAGGTTCGATGTGTTCGCCCGTGAGTCGCAGAAAGAGTTCCTCGAGCCCCGCGTCGTGGGCCGCTGCATCGTGGCGCAATTCGTCGAGCGTGCCGCACGCCGCCAGCTCTCCCTGCCGGATGATCCCGACGCGATCGCAAAACCCCTCGACAATCTCGAGCGTATGCGTGCTCATCAGCACGGTACCGCCGCGCTCGACGTAGCGGCGGAAGAGCGTCTTGAGAAGGCGCGCGCTCTTCGGGTCGAGGCCCACCATCGGCTCATCAACCACGACCAGTTCCGGACGATGCACGAATGCGCCCGAGATAATCAGCTTTTGGCGCATCCCGTGACTATACGATTCGGTCAGTTCGTCCTTCCAGCGCGTCAACTCGAACAGGTCGAGAAGCTGATCGATCAGGGTCTCGACACCACTGCCTTCCTGGCCGTAGAGCGCGGCACTGAACCGGAGGAACTCGGCCCCCGTGAGCTTGTCGTACACGAAGGGCCGGTCGGGGATGAACCCCATCTTCGCCTTCGCGATCATCGGATCCTTGAAGATGTCGACGCCACCAATCTCGATCGTGCCGCGCGTCGGCGCGACGATGCCGGCGATCATCCGCATTGTCGTCGTCTTGCCCGCGCCATTCGGCCCGAGCAACCCGAACAGCTCGCCCCGCCGAATGTGCAGATCGAGCCCCTTCACCGCAGGGAACTGTCCGTAATACTTGACGACGGCGTTCAGGCGAATCACCGGGGAATCCCCGTGGCGTCGAGTTCGGTCAGGCGAACATCAGCGAGCATCGGAAGCAGGTCCTCCGGATGGCTCGATCCCGCGAAACCGAGGCGGATCAGCGCGGTACTGGCGTCGGCCGCACCGGTCACCGGATCGATCGCGTACCATCCGTTGCGCTGGTCCCAGACTTCAGCCCACGCGTGCGTGCGGAGTGAGCCGCCGACGGTCGTGAAGCCCGTCACGTATCGCGCCGGCAGGTCGATCGACCTGGCCACGGCGACGAAGAGGCGCGCCATCCCGTCGGCGCGGCCACGCTTCTCGCGCAGCGTCGTGAGGGCGTCCACCGGCGCAGCGTACGAGGTGTCGAGCGCAATTCGTCGTGAGATCGCGGTCGCGATTCTCATTGATGCGGTGGTGTCATATCCTGTCACGCCGATCTCGCGGGCAAAGACCCCAATCGCTCTGGCACCGTGCTGGACCAGCGGATCGAGGGTGACATCATTGACAGAACCCCGCGCTCTGCGGCGCGAGTCGAGCCGAACGATGATCGTGTCGCCGTGCACTTCCTGTCGTCCGTCCCAGAGCTTGGCCAATGCCCGGCTTCGGATCGGGGCCCCGTTTGCCCGGGTGACAAGGAACCGGCGTTCCCGAGTGGACGTGTCCACCGTGGTGCGCGGGGCCGCCAACGGAGCGAGGCGAGGAAGCGCCGCTGCAGTCGCTGAATCACCGTGGGCGGCCAACTGCCGTCGGAAGTTCGAGACCGCGAGATCGAAGTCGGTGCGGACCCACCGCAGGCCCAGCGGATAGTTGATGGCGACCACCGTGCCAGTCCGCTCGACCCACATTTCGTACGGACCGGATGGCCCGGTGATCACGATGTTGTACACCGTTGCGGTGTCGAAGTGCGCCGGAATCCAGCGCGCACCGGACGGCTCGACCTCCGAGCTGTCGGGGAAGATCACGATCGAGTCGATACCGGTATTGGTGACCGGCGTGATGCGGACGCCAGCCGGCCACCCACCCGTTGCCATCGGGTAACTCGACGTGTTGCTGCCGAGTCCGCCACGAGTGAGGGCGAGCCGGTACGGCAACGCGACGAGCGGTGCCGGTCGCGTCGGCGCGGTCAGCTCGATCGTGCCCGCGGTCCCGAAACCCCGAAACGTCAGGGCTTGGCCCTCAGCCCGCAGCGTGGCGACGACGCGCCGCCCGGCTCGGACGTACCGCGAATTGACCTCACGCAAGTACAGGTCGGGGTCGAGCAGGGTCTCGACGTAGTGAACTCCCCGAACCAGACCGGTGTCGCTGGGCGTCTCGAGGGTCATCGTCTCGACGATTCGGTAACCCGGCGACAGCGTGTCGATGGTTATTCCCGCGCTGCCCACCTGCGTGTCGCCCACGTACAAGGCGAAACGGGCCTCGCCTGGTGCAAGGCGCTGCGACGCGAGCAGGGCAAGCTGCGACCCGGCGCTGGCATCCAGCCGTCGAAATCCCAGCCACGTCAGGCTTCCGCCCCAGGCGATCAGGATCGCGACAGCAACCACGGCACGGGCCGACGGGCGGTAGGCAGTCATCCCCGGGAACTGTAGCAAGGGATGGGCCGATGTGGGTTGATCTGGACCCACGCGTTGCTCCCGGTTCCGGCTCCCTCTTACTCTTCAGGGCTATGGCTGAAGAGTTCCTCGTCGTCCGCGGCGCCCGCGAGCACAACCTCAAGAACATCACGGTCCGGATTCCCCGGAACGCGCTGACCGTGATCACCGGCCTCTCAGGCTCCGGCAAGTCGTCGCTCGCGTTCGACACGATCTATGCTGAAGGCCAGCGGCGCTACGTCGAGTCGCTCTCCGCCTACGCGCGGCAGTTCCTCGGGCTGATGGAAAAGCCGGATGTCGATGCCATCGAAGGCCTGTCACCCGCGATTTCGATCGAGCAGAAAACAACGGCGCACAATCCGCGGTCCACGGTGGGCACGGTGACCGAGATCTACGACTACATGCGCCTGTTGTGGGCGCGCGCGGGCGTGCCGCACTGCCCCGCCGATGGCACACCGATCACCCGGTCGAGTGCCGGCCAGATCGCCGACACCATTCTCAGCTGGCCAGAGGGTACCCGCCTCGAATTGCTCGGCCCGATGGTGCGTGGTCGCAAGGGCGAGTTCAAGGACCTGTTCGAAGACCTGCGGAAGCAGGGCTATGTGCGAGTGCGCGTCGACGGCGAGACCTGCGATCTCAGTGCGGTACCCGCGCTCAATCGCCGGCAGAATCACCAGATCGCAGTCGTCGTCGATCGCATGGTCGTCCGCGCCGCCGACAGAACTCGGCTGGTGGACTCGATCGAGACGGCGCTGCGCGTGGCCGATGGCGTGGTCGAAGTGGTTCGTCATGGCACCGCGAAGAACGCGAAACCCGAGACGCGGATGTTCTCAGAGCGGTTCGCGTGCCCCACCTGCGGACTCTCGCTGCCCGAGCTCGAACCACGTCAGTTCTCGTTCAACTCGCCGTTCGGTGCGTGCGCCGAGTGCCACGGCGTGGGGACCTCGCGGGTGCCCAATGTCGAACTCGTGCTGGGCGACGCCGGGATCTCGATTCTCGAAGGCGTGGTGCTGCCGTGGGGTGAGCCGAGCGGTTACCTGCGAAAGGTCGTGCTACCGACGCTCGCGCGCGTCTTCAAGTTCGACCTTGCAGCAGCGTGGGAGGAAATTCCGGCGGCGGCGCGCAAGACGCTGATGCATGGCGCGCCCGGCAAGAAGGTGACGTATGTCGCCGATGGGGGCAAAGGGCGCGAAGTTGAGGGCGAATGGGAAGGGATCCTGATCAATGTCGCGCGACGCTGGAAGGAATCGTCCAGCGATGGCGTGCGCCATGGTCTCGAGGCGTACATGATCGAGCAGCCGTGCAGCGTCTGTCACGGCAAGCGGCTGAAAGCCGAGTCGCTG
>JANMSC010000182.1:0-2153 GCA_031388885.1 Gemmatimonadales bacterium
CAGCGTGTTGTTTCATGAACATCAGTCGAAACTGCAGTTCAACTATCTATGGGATGTCCACACGGAGGGCCGCAAGAGCGAACTGCGGACGCAGTATCAGATCGAGTTCTGAACGCAGCACCATGTCCGGCACAGTCGGTGCAGACAAAAGGGGGCATGAAGTATCTTGCCTCTTTAAGCCTTCTCGTGGTCCTCGCTTCGGTCGCGGCCGCTCAGCGTGCCAACCCTCGACAGACGTTCGCCCCGCACGAGTTGAGGGCGTCGGTCGCGCCAGCCTCCATTATCTGGAATACGCCAGAAATTCCCGACGGTCCTATCGATTTTGAGTCCGCCGAAGAGCGCGATCTGCGCCTCGTCGTCATGACGAAGGAGTTGGAGCAGCCCTGGTCGCTGGCATTCCTGCCTGACGGTGCCATGCTAGTCACCGAGCGGGCTGGACGTATCCGGTTGGTGCGGAGCGGTGTCCTGGATCCGAATCCCGTGCAGGGCGTGCCGTCGGTGCAAACAGGAGGCGAGGGCAATCTGCAGGGCCTCATGGACATCGTCCTGCATCCTGCGTTTTCCGAGAACGGCTGGATCTATTTCTCCTACCATAAACCCGCCGCCGGAGGTGAAGGGGCGACGACGCTCGCGCGCGGCACTTGGAACGGAAATGCGCTCACTGACGTCCGTGACATCTTCGAATCGGGAGCGACCGGTACGGAAGCCTCACGAATCGTGTTCGGACGCGATGGGATGATCTACATGAGCATCAGTGGGCCAGGGTCCGGTCCGGACGTGGCACGCGCCCAAGATCCAAATGACTACGCTGGAAAAGTTGTGCGGCTGCGCGAGGACGGGACCATCCCGCGTGACAACCCATTCGCGAGCCGCCGCGGCCATAAATCTGCGATTTACAGTCTTGGCCACAGGAACGGCCACGGCCTTGCGCTGAACCCTGAGACAGGTGATATCTGGGAGACGGAGCAGGGGCCGAGCGGGGGTGACGAGCTCAACATCATTCGCGCCGGCGGCAATTACGGGTGGCCGATCGTGAGCTATGGCCGCGACTACTGGGGTCCTCGGATTTCCCCACGGCCCACGCGCGCCGGAGTTGAAGATCCGCAGGTGGTGTGGCTTCCCTCGATCGGGCTCACAGGCATGACGTTCTATACCGGCGAGCGTTTCCCGCACTGGAAGCGAAACGTCTTCGTGGCGGGTCTCCGCGAAGGCGGGGTACCTCGAACAGGTCAGTTGCAGCGCATCGTTTTCAACGAGCAGTGGGAGGAAATTCGGCGTGAGCCGCTCCTTCAAGAGTTGAAACAACGAATTCGTGACGTCCGTCAAGGACCGGACGGGCTTCTTTATGTGTTGACGGCAGAAGATCAGGGGGCGTTGCTGCGAATAGAGCCTGTTGGCCAGTCGTCCCGCGTTCACGAGGACCGGCGGGTTCGGTAGAGAAGTGGCATAGCTGTCACAGCTCTTAGGGCTTCAACTCGACAGGCGGCTTGGTTTTTGGCGCATTCGGCGGCATTGAGCTGATCGTTCCGGACGGAACCAGTTCGGTGCCTTCCTGCGTTCGCACCGAGGTCGCCACAATGACCCAGTCGCCGCTCTTGACGTCGGGGTAATCCGCGCGCCGGAACCACGCATAATCCTTTTCGAAGTCGCCGGTGCTGAAGCGCCGGACGAAGCCCGTCAGCGCCACCGTGTCGCCCACATGGGCTGAATCCGTTGCGGGATTCGGAATAAGCGCATGGATTTCCAAACCCTGCTTCTCGCCGAACGTGAACACCTGGGCGGTGTCCGTGTGGCGAACCACCGCGCTGAGCTGTACTAGTTGCCCATCCATTTTATCGATGTCGGCCATCTGGGCCATCGTCACCGCGCGGGGCGTCGGCGCCAGGCTGGACTTCTCCTGGGCCAGACTCATCGCTGAACTCGCAACGATCGCCGCCGCACAACTGAACGCACACAATACATGTCGCCATGTCTTATCTCCTGTGAACCTCAAGAGTGGCTGCAAGAGCCGGACCGCAAGCGGGTGCTATAGTGGCCGCGTCCCCCAAACAGTGAGGTACACATGCGAAACGCACTGAGAGCCCTCTGGGTCGTCTGCGTGATCGTCGTACTCGGGATCCTGCTCCATCAGAGAACCGCGGCGCAGCAGGAGC